>NZ_JBLIGN010000072.1:0-12859 GCF_047636915.1 Nonlabens sp.
CATCCCTCAAGAACACTGGCGACCTAAACAGGTGTATCATTATATACAATGGCTAGATATAGAACCTGATTTTGTTGTGGACATTACAGGATTTATAGATGCTAAAATGGAGGCTGTACATGCTTACAGAACACAATTTTATCATCCAGAAGATAAAGGACCACAAACACCTATCAATTCAAAGAACTTTTTAGAATCCATTAAATACCGCAGTGCAAACTATGGCAGACTCATAGGTACAGAACATGCGGAAGGCTTTACAGCAGAAAGACATCCTGGCGTAAATAGCCTATTTGATTTGGTGTAAATAAATTGAAAAAAAACACTAATTCTGTTATCAGTTTTCAGAAATGTATTAAATTTGCATCCGCTTATGGCGAGTGGTTGAATTCTAGAGATCCACTTTAAAAAACTCGCATTGATATGGTGATTGTAGCTCAGTTGGTTAGAGCGCTGGTTTGTGGTGCCGGAGGTCGCGGGTTCGAGCCCCGTCCTTCACCCTTTAAAGGTCTTAGTTTATGCTAAGGCCTTTTTTATTTCACTGTATTTTTTTGAAACCAAACTACTAGGGAAGAGAGGTATATGCTGAATTTAGTTCTGTGATTCCAAATGTGTTTTAAAGTGATTGGTACTAAATTTGAATTATATGTTCTTTAGATGAAATAGAACATTTAATTCCAGCCGTCGCTAAGATTCCATTTTGTATGTAGCTATAAAGCGAGTAGAAGCAAATTTAATCGGTCATTTTAAAGTTCATTTGGTATACAACCCGTCCTTCCCCCTTTAAAGGTCTCCGTCTGTGCTACGGCCTTTTTTATTAGGCTCCAAGGTGAATTATAGATCTTGTATAAAGCTGATTTCTAAACTCTTGAAAATAAAAGACTAGTAAACAGGTGCTTTGCAAACGCTACCTCCTTTTTTATAGCAAATAAAGATACTAGACGGCCATATCCCAAAGTGAAATTCCTTGTGCTCTAATTTCCTTTTACACGCATCCATAATTCAGATAGTAATTTTTTACCATCACTTGTATCTTTAGGAACTTCGTTAAATGTTACCACACCAGAATCATCCACCATTATTTTATATTGAAACACAAAATCTTGAGCTTGCGGTGAGGTACTCAAAAGACCAAATCTCAAATCGTTAAAATACAGATGGCCTTCTTTTTTTGTAATCGAATACCAGTTATTTGAATTGGCAATCATGCGTTGTACTTTCTGATCCTTAATAAGAGCACCTAAGAGCTCGTGGTTTTTAGGATACCTTTCAAAAGAGATAGGCTGCGTGTCAAAAAAGGAATAATTACCAAGTAGATAAGCACCTTCAACTTCTACATTTGCATTCCAAAGAATCGTGTTTAGAGTGGCTGGTCTGGTATCCATTTGGACATAATCAATATGCTGAGCTTCTAACGCCGACTCAAATTGATAAAAAGCAATTCCTTTTAAAAAGAAGGTAAGTACTAGATAAGAAGAGCTGACGATCAGTCCCATTTTATTGTAAAAAGCTCTTTTTTTAGCCGTCCGCTTTTGTCTTATAGCCAAAATTAAAAATACTAGAAATGGCAGCGTATATAAAGGATCGACTACAAATATGGTCGTGAAGGACAGTCTCAAATCAAAAGGCCAAAACAACTGTGTGCCCCAGGTGGTAAAAGAATCTAATATAGGATGGGTTACAAAAGCCCAAAAGAACAACCAAGACCAGCCTTTAAAGTCTTTATACTTTTCATAACGAGAAACTAAGCCGCCTAAAACAGGTGCAAAAAGAACTGAAAAAAATATAGAATGTGTAAAACCGCGATGAATAGAAATGGCTGTAACCGTATCTGTAAACTGAGTAGCAAGGACGTCTAGGTCAGGAATGGTGCCTGCAATAGCTCCATAAAGAATGGCTTTATTCCCTACCTTTTTTCCTAAAACAAGCTCTCCGACTGCTGCACCTAATATGATTTGAGTAAGTGAATCCATAAGTGGTAAAATTACGGCAAGCACCGCAAAAAAAGCAATTCTTAAGCGATGATATCTAATTAAATTGATGGAGTCAAATGTTTTAAGGTCATAGCAGCCACTAGGAAACTATAAAGCACTGTATGCGCCGTTTATATAAGACTTAGCTGTAGGTGGCTGAACGTATTTACAGAAGAGAATTAAATTCAGTCTGCTGTTAAAAAGTAGTGTATGTTAAAAAACATTTTAGTAAAATGAAGTAGGGAAAAAGAAAGTACTGGTTGCTCTGTACCTTATTCTAAAGAGTAGTAATTAAACAAATAAAACATCCGATAGTAAACCTGTGAAGCTCGCATTTTTAAAGCACGCAAATCTGTGTGATTGAAATGATTGTAATGTTTGATGTTTTCTCCTTCTTAAAAAAGGTAGTCCTCTAGCAATTCACAGGAGACTCGATGTTGCCCATCGATTTTTCCGTACTTCACAGCTATTAATTCCCTCTAAGACTTTTATTTATGATCATTATCTAAATGTACAGCCTGATCAGCGAAAAGAAGACTTTTAGGCTTCTTTTCGCTGATCAGTATCCTCATGCCTTGAATTACGTAATTCATTCTCCAACCCATTACTTTTGCACCTTGTTATTTACGAAATAAAAGGAGGCGATTGAAACGTCACCTTCTTATTTAATCCTTTAAAAACAAGACAAAAAACCCTTCTTTTATGCCATTTTAAAGCAGGGCATAATCATTTGTAAATCCTACTTATCTCCATCTAATTACAGCTCCTAAAGAGATGCATTCCAAGGATGAAAAGCGCTCTAAAAATGAACAGAATAAAAAATATATCAAAGTTTGCCTGACATATTATTTTTAAACATATGTTATCTGTTTTTATTGGGCTCATTCGTGATCATTCCTTATTTATTTTCACTCATATCTGTATCTAAATACCGATAAAATTTGATTAAACGTTGATAATAAATCTGAAAATAGTAACATATGTTTATATTTTACAGAAACTACATCGATGTAGTGGTTATAAAAATGACAAACGACGGAATCTCCCAAATAAACCACTATTCCCTACTAAAAAAGTAGGGAATAGGCTCTATATCACTTAACATAAGGTAATTTTTAACACGTTCATCGATCTTTTTACGGGACTCGATTATGCATTTCATCGAATATATATAACTCTTTAAAGACAGTATATCAATTTGAAACTCCCAACATACCTGTCATTATCCTAAAAAAGGCAAACTTTATAATAATGTTGTTGCTATTAAAAAGACTCGTATCTAACAGAAATACATATACCTTTAAGCATCAAAAAATACATTATTTAACCCCTTAAAAACCTTTTTATGAAAAGCTTCCCTTTCAAAATTACGCTACTAGGATTTGCCTCCGTTGCCATAGTCCTTACCTCTTGCGAAAAAGATCAAGAAATTGTTGTAGATGATTCTCAAAGCACTTTACAACTGGCTAAGGAACATGCAGAAAAAATAGGCTACAATCCAGACGATATCGACATACGCGATTTTCTATATCCTGATGGTACCTCTGACGAGCGCATCTTTATAGAAGATGATATTGCTTTAAGCGAAGAACAGTTTTTTGCTTTAGAGCAAATCGAATCTCTTAATAAGCAGTACCGGACATTCAACCTAGTTACTGGCAACAACAGAACCATTGACATATTAGGGTATACAGCAAATAATGCCAATGGGTTATCAAGCAAAGCACAAACGGGACTAAGTTGGGCCGTAGCCAATTATAATAGACTGAGTGGTGTTACCCTAAATTTGAGACTTACCTTTGGAACAAACTTTCAGGCAGCTGACTTGGTTGTATATGATACCTCTAGCAGTAATTCTAGCAGTGGCGGCGTTGCTGGTTTTCCAAGCAATTCTGGAACACCAAACAAATTTGTACAGATCTACAATTTAGAAAGCTTTTCTACCAATGTAAATGAGCACGTGATCACACATGAAATAGGACACTCTATAGGTTTCCGTCATAGTGATTACTTTTCTCGTCAATCTTGCAACCAATCTGGAGAAGCCGCAGGCTCTGCTGGAGCCGTGCACATACCAGGTACTCCGACTGGATGGGACCCATCTAGTTTGATGAATGCTTGTTTCTCTGCAAATACAGGTGGAGAATTCAATGCTAATGACATAACGGCATTGCAAAGCATGTATTAAGAACATTAAATTCTTGGAAGAGAAGCTCGATCATTGATGATCGAGCTTTTTTATCAATCATTCCCCTAATAAATTAAATGCCCCTTTAATTAAAAATTGTGTTTGAGGTGTGAAAACGGCTTCACTTTGCACTGTCATAAAGCCTTCGTAACTTTTTTCAACCACCACTTCTACTTGTTTAAAGTAATAGACCTCTCCTTCTATTTTATCCAAAACTAATACATAAAACACGTCATCTACTTCTACTACTGCTTGATTGGGTACCGCTTTCGCGAAAGCGGAATCTGTAATAATTCCAGCATTAACAAACATTCCTGTTAAAAAATTATGATCCGAATCATTATTCAAATGACCATGCACTCTGATGGTTCTGTTGGCATCAATTGAGGTACCCACAAGATGCACTTCTGCCCCATAAATTTCCATTGAAGATTCTGGTATTTTAAAATTAATTCTCTGTCCTTTTTTAATCTTCATGATGTCCTTTTCAAATACAGAAAGTTCTAAATGAATATGATCGCTATCTATAATTTCTAATATCTCTGTAGCTGGTGACACATAAGAACCCCTGGCCACATTCATCTTAGTGATACTACCTGATATAGGTGCGTAAATAGACCCTATAGAACTTATGGAACCTTCCCGAACTTTAGCTGGTGATATATGAATCATTCGCAACTGTTTATCTAAACCGGTATGTGTAGCAACTGCAGTTCTATACTCACTTTCTGCTTTTAAATAACTTTTCTGAGAAGTAATGTTTTCAGCTTTCATAGTGATTTGTCTGTCATACTCAGATTTAAGATAAATAAGTTGCTCATTTACTTCCATATATTCTTGCTGGAGCATTACAAATTCAGGGTTTTCTATGGTTGCGAGAACTTGCCCTTTCCGTACGGCATCACCTACTAATAAGGGGGTCGTTTTAATATAGCCACCCATAGTAGCGTTAACAACCGCTCTGTTTTCTGGTGGTACATCTATCATACCATTCACATTCACTACTGTAGGGAATGACTTTTGTTCTAGATTTCCCAGTAACATTTTACTCTGTTCAAATTGAGCTTGGGTGATTTTTATGCGGTCATCCATCACAGATGTGCTGGAGGTTTCCCGCTGGTCTGGTTGCTCTTTTTTTTCAACACAGCTGTACAGGGTAAAAACAAGAATCACTGTTATTATTTTATATGGGTAACGCAACATAACTGATTTTTATAGGGTTAGGTAATTAATGGCAATACTGGTTTGATTGTACTCCTGGAGCTTGTCTAAGTGGCTTAATTTTATCTCATAAGCAGTTTCTATACTTTGTATGTATTGATAAAAATCTATTTCTCCATTTCTAAAACTACCGTTTGCTGTTTTTAAAATTTCTTCTGACAGTCTTTGACCTTCATTTTCATAATAATCTAATGCCTCTTGAAGCTGGGTTAACGCTACTTTAAGTGCGTTATATTTTGCGTTTAATTGAATTTCATATTGGCTGGACTCTGCTACCGCAATCTCTTCTGCGATTTTTGACGCTCTTATCTGAGAAGACTGTCCTCCAAAAAGTATGGGGATTTTCAAACCTAATTGATAGCCATAAAGATTTCCATATAATCCTGAATTTGTTCCTTGAAAATAATTAAAACTTATGTCTGGCAATAGTTTTTGTTTTTCAAAAAGTCGTTCTGCCTGTACTAACGAAACTCTACTCTGATAGTATCCCATCTCTGCGCCTGCGTTCCTATCTAGGGTAGTTTGTGTTACCTTAAGCGAAGACTCCCTAGCAATCACAATTGCTTCTACTTGAACTACTTTTAATAGACCCGTATAGGCATTTATGACCTCCTTTTGTGCCTGCTTATAATGAAGGTTGATTTGCTTTTGCTTAGACGCTGCTGTTATTTTTTCCAAATAATTGGTCTCTCCTAGCTCAAAGCGTCTTGTGGCTATTTTAGAAAAATCTGTATAAAGGCTATCTAAACTATGGTACACATTTTCTTTTTCTTTAGCAATTTGATAGGCATAGTACGCAGCGGTAACTTTCCGTTTTATACCTTTCTCTTTCATATCATAGGCGCTTGAAGCAACTCCGTGATAAGCTTCATTTACCTTTTTTTCTGAGAAGTAAACTGTAGGAAATCTGAAATCTTGTTGAATTCCAAATACGCTTATAGGTTGATTATTAATCGCTAAATTATTTTCATCAAACTGATAATACACCTGCGTTTTGTCAAAAGTAAAGGCTGTATTTATAAGGGCATCAGATTGCTCCACGTTCAAACTGCTCGCTTTTAGTCCTGAGTTGTTTTCTATTGCCAATGGTATTAATTCTTGCAATGCCTTAGGATGTTGTTGCGCATTCATATTCATGAAAAACAACAACGCAACAACACTCCAACCTGCGGCCACCCTATTTTTTGAACCTCTTTTATCTTTTTTAGGGCTGTTTAAATAGGCATAAAGTACGGGCAACACAATCAAAGTAAGAATCGTAGCAGTAATCAAACCTCCTATAACGACCGTTGCCAGTGGACGCTGTACCTCAGCTCCCGCATTAGTTGAGATCGCCATAGGCAAGAATCCCAGTGCAGCAGCAGAGGCCGTTAATAGAACCGCCCGCAACCTGTCTTTGGTTCCTTGCTTTATCAAGGCTTCTATACTTTCAAAACCTTCTTTTTGTAACTCTTTAAAATGCTCTATCAACACAATACCATTTAGTACTGCGATACCAAATAATGCAATAAAACCAACTCCTGCTGATATACTAAAGGGTAAGTCTCTCATCCACAACAAAAACACACCTCCTACCGCTGCAAGAGGAATTGCTGAGTAAATCATCAAGGCTTCCTGAACTGATTTCAATGCAAAATACAAAAGCACAAATATTAAAATGAGCGCAATGGGCACGGCAACCATCAATCTGGCTTTGGCACTTTGTAGGTTTTCAAATTGGCCACCATAGGTAATGGAATACCCTACGGGCAACATTATGTTATCTTTTATCAATCCTTGTACCTCATCAACAACCGATTGCAGGTCTCGATTACGAACGTTGACACCTACCACAATTCTACGTCTTGTATCATCACGAGAAATCTTTGCGGCGCCTTTCTCGTAGCTAATTTCAGCGAGCTCACTCAAAGGGATTTTACCACCTACAGGCAGCTCTATATATAGGTTTTTAAGGTTCGCTATATCTTGACGTTTTTCCTTGTCCAACCTCACAACTAAGTCAAAGCGTTTTTCTCCTTCAAACACACTACCTGCTTTTTTTCCTGCAAAACCCATGGAAACCATATCATTTAAATCTTGGATATTGAGGCCATATCTAGCAATTTTGGCCCTATCGTATCGAACGTTCATCTCGGGTAATCCAACTGTTTTTTCAACAGAAACATCTGCTGCTCCAGGCACGTTTTTAATTAAAGCACCAATTTCACTTCCTTTCTTGGCAAGAACATCCAGATCATCTCCAAAAATTTTAATCGCAATATCAGCACGAACTCCTGAAATCAATTCGTTAAAACGCATCTCGATAGGTTGTGTAAATTCTACTTCCATTCCGGGAATCACCGCAAGAGCTTCTTTAAATTGATCTGCCAGTTCATCTTTGGAGGATGCCGAGGTCCATTCCTCTTTAGGTTTTAATACAATAATTACATCACTTTCTTCCATGGACATCGGATCTGTAGGAACTTCGGCAGCGCCTATACGTGTAACTACTTGTTTTACTTCTGGGAACTCTTTTAAGAGTATTTTCTCAATTTGAGTTGTGATTTCTACGGTATTGCTTAAGGAAGTTCCCGTTTTCAACACTGGCTGAATAACGAAATCGCCTTCATCTAAGGTAGGTACAAACTCACCACCCATGGAACTGTACAAAAAGATAGCTATTATAAAGAGTACTAACGCGCTGCCTAAGACCAACTTCTTACTTTGTAACGCCCAGTGAATAACTGGCTCATAGATTTTATTAAGCCACTTCATCAATCGTACAGATATATTTTTATCAGTCGCATTAGACGGTTTTAGAAATATAGAAGCGACTACAGGCACGTAGGTAAAACAAAGGATCATCGCTCCAATAAGTGCAAAACTAAAGGTCAACGCCATAGGTTGAAACATCTTTCCTTCCACTCCAGAAAGTGACCATATGGGTATGAAAACAATTAATATAATGAGCTGTCCAAAAATGGCAGAATTCATCATTTTTGATGCCCCTTGGAAGGTGATTTTATCCTTAAATTCCTGTTGTTCCGCTTTCGCTAAAGCGTTGACCTCCTTCTTCTTTCTAGTTATTTCAAAAGCTATAAATTCCACAATTATAACCGCGCCGTCAATAATGATTCCAAAGTCAATAGCGCCCAAACTCATTAAATTTGCATCTACCTCAAAAATGTACATGAAGGACAATGCAAATAGTAAACACAGAGGAATCACCGATGCCACCACAAGACCTGAACGGAAATTACCCAAGAGCAATACCACTACAAAAATTACTATAAGACAGCCTAGGATAAGATTTTCTACCACCGTAAAAGTGGTCTTTGCAATCAAATCACTGCGGTCTAGGAATGGATTGATATAGACGCCTTCTGGCAATGATTTGGAAATTTGAGCAACACGCTCTTTTACCGCTTCAATCACTTTTTTAGAATTGGCATCTTTGAGCATCATTACTTGCCCCATCACCTTTTCTCCTTCTCCATTCCCAGTAACCGCTCCAAAACGAAGAGCGTTTCCAAAACCTACTTTTGCCACATCTCTCACATAAATAGGAAGGCCATTTTCGTTCTTTACAACGATGTTATTGATATCTTCTAAAGAGGAAACCAGTCCATCTCCACGTATAAAAAAGGCTTGATTTACCTTCTCAATATACCCGCCACCTGTCACACTATTATTCATTTCTAGTGCTGTAAAAACATCGCGTGCTGAGATATTCATCGCATGTAACTTTTCTGTATTTATAGCAACTTCATATTGTTTTAAAAGCCCACCCCAAGTATTCACTTCCACCACACCTGGTACTCCAGAAAGTTGCCTTTTTACAATCCAATCTTGAATGGTTCTTAAGTCCTCAGCATTATACCGATCTTTAAACCCTGGTTTTACGTCAAGGACATATTGGTATATTTCTCCCAGTCCAGTTGTGATGGGCCCCATTTCTGGGATTCCAAAGCCTTTGGGGATTTTCTCAGAAGCTGATTTTATTTTTTCGGCAATGAGTTGTCTGGGTAAATAGGTTCCCATACCGTCTTCAAAAACAATGGTCACCACTGATAAACCAAATTTTGAAACCGAACGTATTTCTATGACCCCTGGTAGATTTGCCATTTCTAACTCTACAGGATAGGTGATAAATTGCTCCATATCTTGTGTAGAAAGATTGCGAGACGTGGTGATGACTTGTACCTGATTGTTAGTGACATCAGGAACCGCACCTATAGAGATTTGTGATAAAGAGTACAACCCAAATCCTATGATAAAGGCTGTAAATAACAGAACAATAAACTTGTTCTTTATGCTAAAATTAATAATGTAGGAGAGCATGATTTCATAATATAATCAAGGTTAAGAGCCCTATATGAAAAATACAGGCACGTTAAAAATTAGATCTGATTACTTATGAATGCCTTGGCGGCTGCAATATACCCTCAGAATGCACGGAGGAAGAAGGTGCTTGATAATGAAAGTTATGTGTCTTACATTCAAAAAACTCAAGTGTCTTGAATTCTTCTTTATTTGTATGTAGAATAAAATCTGCAACGACAGAAAGGTGGCTTTGATGCTGAAAGGGCAGTTGCTCGTGATCTTTCTTTTCTTCTTGATGTTCCTTCTCGTGAGTTGCTTTAAGTTCCCCGTAGTGTTTTGCTATAAAAACAAGCATATTATCACCGTATTGCTCACTGTGGAATTGTGCGTGCTCGATAAACTCATCTATTTTCGCCATATCATTAGGACAAAATCCAATGCTTTGGAAAAGTATACATAGTGAAAGTGATATCGATAGTAATTTACTCATTACAACAAAGGTAGCTTATTATAAATAGTTGCGAGGCTAACTAAAGTTACTAAATACCGTTTGTTCCTCTTTTAATTTTAGGCCACCTATTCAAATGATTCAAGAATTAAAATGCTTGTCAAACGTATTTCTTAAATTATCAAAGCATCCCCTATTTTATAGCCCTTTTTAAATAGAGGCTTTACACCGATATATCCTCCGGAACAAAAAGGGATGCCATCACCTATTTTGGAACCCTAAAAGTACTGGGAGAAAGCAAAAATTTAAAAAATAGGCAGTGTATGATATAGCTCGATGTTCGTTACATTCAGCCTTCCTAAATAATTAGTGAGTTTGGGTTTTGTCTACATTACAGAGGGATTATATGCGTCCATCTAAAATATAGCTTGAGTTAATTTTTGATAATTAAAGTAAGTATACCTTCGCCACGAATTGAAAAGTTACAAGGAAATGGAACTATTAGAAATCTTTGGATACATCAGCGCGCTAGTAATTGGTATATCACTCGGATTAATTGGTGGTGGCGGTTCCATTCTTGCAGTGCCAGTTTTGGCTTATTTATTCTCCATAAATGCAAAAGTGGCTACCGGCTATTCTCTATTTATTGTAGGTGCCAGCGCTCTAGTTGGAGGTATAAAACAGCACCTTAAAGGTTCTGTAGATTGGAAAACAGCAATGGTTTTTGGACTACCTGCTATGGTAGGTGTTACATTAGCAAGACACTATGTAGTCCCAGCGTTACCTGATATTTTATTCCGCATAGGTGCTTTTGAGTTTACGCGCAGGATGGGTATGTTTGGGTTATTTGCTGTCCTTATGATCCCTGCTGCTTTTTCAATGCTCAAAAAACGGGAAGAAACAAAACAAAAAGAAGGTGGTATGGTGACATACAACTATCCACTAATTTTAATTGAAGGATTATTAGTTGGTGGAATAACAGGTATGATAGGTGCAGGTGGCGGTTTTCTTATCATACCAGCGCTTGTTATTCTAGCTCATATGCATATAAAAGTAGCAGTAGGAACATCCTTAATCATTATTGCCTTTAAGTCATTGCTTGGATTTTTATTGGGTGATGCTTTGAGTATGGAAGTAGATTGGGTTTTCCTATTCAGCTTTACAGGAATCTCTTTTGTTGGTGTTTTTATAGGTAGTTACCTCAGTAATTTCATCGAGGGTCATAAGCTTAGAAGAGGCTTTGGGTATTTCATATTTGTAATGGCCATTTTTATATTCTATATGGAGTTTTTTGTAAAACACTAGCTGTTATGGATTACTTTTTCCTGAAAAAAGGTGAAAAAATTCTGTAAAACTAAGAACTGCTTAAAAAAATTTAAGCGCGTATTTTTAGCTCTACTTCTTTATTTTTCTATAGCCATTATCAAATAGAAACATCATTAAATCCCTGGGCTTTTAGGCAGCTTTAAGTTCTGTAATGGAGCTATCTAGCTTTTAAAAATGCGATACCTGGTGTTTGTAAAAGAACTAATTTTAGTGTGATTGATAATGAATATCATCAAAAAATACGAAGCCGTATGGTCAAAACTAAAGCTAAAAAAAATCTAATTTTTTAATTCACAAACGTCTAGATATTATCTTTGTAATACGGGACAAGAGCTTCAAAAAAAGCTTAATATCTGTATCCAGCACTATTCATATCATACCTACATGTTTGACGATTTATCAAGATCATTAGGAATCATATCAGGACTTATACTCACCATGATACTCGTCATATTTTGTGCTGCTTTTCTAGTGGCTCACGAACAGCAAAAATACGCTATTCAAGCTCCCGTTGAGGTCCCAGTTGCGGCTGCTGCAATAGTCTTAACAGAACAACAAGAACTAGGGGAGTCTATCTTTAAACTCAATTGTGCCTCCTGTCACAATCGTTACAAAAAGGCGGTAGGCCCTGCTTTGTATGGTGTTACAGGGCGTAGAGATATGGAATGGATATACACGTGGATTTATAACAGTGCTGACATGATCAAATCTGGGGATGCACAAGCCGTTGCCCTTTATCAGGAATACAAACAATCCAACATGAATGCATTTCCACAACTTTCGAAAACTGATGTGGATGCCATTTTATCTTGGGTGGAGCTGCCTAAATAATTAACACGACATTTAAAAGAGCGTATCAAGCTTAATTGTACTTTTAACGTCTTAACTGCAAACAAAACAACATGGCTACCATTACTATAGGAGGAAACGAAATCTCTACCAGCGGCTCACTACCAGCAGTAGGTTCTCAAGCACCAAATTTTAAACTTAAAAAAGTAGATCTTTCAGAAGCTTCTTTAAACGATTACCGAGGCAGACGGGTTATTTTAAATATTTTTCCGAGCATTGATACGGACGTTTGTGCTACCTCTGTAAGGAGTTTCAATAAACGAGCAATAGAATTGGACAATACAGCGGTACTTTGTATTTCTAAAGACACCCCTTTTGCACAGAAGCGTTTTTCTACGGATGAAAATATAGCAAATGTGGAAAATTTAAGCGACGTTATAGATGGTAGCTTTGGAAAAGATTACGGACTTACCATGACCTCTGGGCCACTTGCTGGTTTTCATTCTAGAGCAATAGTAGTTCTTAATGAAGAAGGAAAAGTAATATACAATGAACAAGTTGCAGAGATTGCAGATGAACCTAACTATCTTGCGGCACTTAAAACGCTGTTAT
>NZ_JBLIGN010000073.1:0-12830 GCF_047636915.1 Nonlabens sp.
CTATTCCTGAACAAGTGGCTACAGCAATAGTAAGAGGTGCTTTTGAATTTCAAGGGCAAAAATGTAGCGCCGCATCTCGTGCCTATATACCTAAAAGTATGTGGCCAGACGTGGAGAAAATGATACGAAGAGATGTAGATAGTTTTAAGATGGGGTCACCAGAAGACATGAGTAATTTTATTACTGCTGTTATTCACGAAGGCTCTTTTGATAAACTCGCCAAATACATAGATAGAGCAAAAAGCGATGCACATGCAGAAGTTGTGATAGGTGGAAATTATGATAAATCTAAAGGGTGGTTTATAGAGCCCACCGTTATTGTGACTACAGACCCTAAGTATGTAACGATGGAAACCGAATTATTCGGCCCTGTAATTACTATTTATGTATATGAAGATCATCAATATACAGAAATGCTTCAACTAGTTGATGAAACTAGTGAATATGCCCTAACAGGTGCTATTTTAGGACAAGATCGATATGCTGTCATACAAGCTACGAAAGCGCTTGAGAACTGTGCAGGCAACTTCTATATCAATGACAAATGTACTGGCGCCGTTGTAGGGAAGCAACCATTTGGTGGTGCTCGTTCTTCTGGAACTAACGATAAGGCAGGTTCTAAACTAAACCTACTAAGATGGATTTCTCCCCGCATGATCAAAGAAACATTTGTGACACCTACAGATTATAGGTATCCTTTCTTAGGTGAGTAAATTAAATGTCTTCAAAACAAAAGCCGCTATCCATTTCTTGATAACGGCTTTTTCCTTTTTTAAGAGGAATGACAGTTAACTGAATGTGTACCTGTTATATAAATCATCTAGATACACCAAAACTATGAAAGCCTCTGGTTTTTTTAAAATAATACTACAACCACTTCGTTTTATCTAGGATACTAATAACGCTAAACGCGATGGATATCTACTTTAAGTCTTAACGGCAGTGCAACATATAGCTCCTCTGGTCCACCGTCTATAATCAGTGCTGCGTCATTTTCTATTTCCTTTTACAGCTAAATACTACGAAATTACTATAAACTGATATTTCTAGTTCTACACAATCAACTCCCTATTGAACTAAATCCTTAAATCTTCACCAAAAGAGATGTTTTCTTAGCGTAATTTCTTTGGATAAAAATTTGGGTCGTGCAACATAAATTAATCGCTACAAAAAAAGCCTCCTCTACATTAAATAATACTTTTGATGTATCATTTCTATGATTGATCTCACATATGGCTTCTCTAGCATCTGTATTTTATACAAAATGGTCGCAAAACACTCTTTAAAAGCATGTTGCAACCATTTATTTAACTCCTTTGATCAATTATAAATTACCAGCTTGGCTTATTCTTTCATAAATTTAAATGTTCTACCATTTTCAAGCTTTAATAAGTACAATCCGTTTGCAAACTCTTTTATATCTATCGTTTGATTGTTTTCTAATCCTCCGTAGGTTATTCTAGCTCCTAAAAGATTGTATATCTCGTAATTCTGAAAGGTATTTAATCCAGAAATTTGGATAAAACCTGAGGCAGGGTTCGGAAATATTTTTAAAGAATCCATTTCATTAGCATCATCCACAGAAAGTGTAGACTGTATATCGATATCATCAATGAACAAATTGTTACCATAATCAGACGTTCCAGTAAAACGTATAACCACCTCATTTGCCCCATCATAAGCACTTAAATCAATAGAATTACTTCTCCAATCAGATGAGGCTGCAGGAATATATGCCGCGTTAGCAGCACCTAGGGTAGAAAGTGTTGCTCCAGCTTGGTTAAAGACAGATACCCAGCTAACGCCACAATCTGTGGAAACAAATACTTCTAACCTATCATTTGAAGTTTGATACTGGCGGTGAGCATGGCTAAAAGTTAGTGTGGAATTAGTCCCTAGATTTACCTTCTGCATGATCAAATTCATAGCCGCACCACTTGGGGCATTATAGTAACGGAAAAACAAACTGCGATTTGAGTTAGCAAAACCTCCAACTGCTCCTAAACCAAATGCTGGTCCATCTATTATACTGAATAAAGGTACTGTTACGGATGCCTCGACATCAAATATTGCGGTTGTTAATTCTCGAGAGTATCCTGAACCTGTGATCAATGGAGCATTTTCCATACCTTCACTAAATGGAGTTGCGACACCAGCAGCATTGAGTTTACTGTAAGTCACGTCGGGTATCTCTACAGCTGATGTGCTTGCCCAGTTTTGCCCACCATTTACCGATAGAATTTCGCTAGAAACAACGCTGCTACCACCATTTAATGTGGTCATTGGAAATGTGATTGTTGTAGATTGATTATTACTTAGACTTCCCGTAAATGTTTGTTGAACTGGAGTACCACCGTCTATGGAGTATTGAGCAACAACGCTTGTAACTACGGCAGTTGGGTCAGCATTACTAAACAAAATTCTAGGTGTCAAGGGATAATCACAATACCCATTACCTGCGATAGAAGTAGATACTGCATTCACAGAAATAAGTCCAGGAATCGGAGCAGCAACTGTTTTGGCTGATTGAAATATTTGTTTCGTACCGTTATTTTGAATGTAAACGGCAAAGCTTATTTCTGTCTTATCTCTTATATAGGTAGGTAAGTTAGAAATTGAAAAGTTGAAATTAGTAGTATTACTAGCGGAGATAGGTCCCAAAGAAGCACCACCTGTTGCATTTGCACTACCAGTTGAGGCATTGTACATCTGTCTCATTACGTAATGAAAAGAAGTTTCACCGTTAGAACCAGGCGCAACGGCATAATTGATAACGTTCTCAATCATTGCCACATAAATCTTATCAGCGCTAGATATCGTACCACCAGTAACGTTTGCAACATCAATGTTCACGCTTACCTGATTTGGACTTAACCAAGTTTGTGTCGCTGTTATGTCATACGGCGTCGTGTTGTTAGCAGCAGCAGAAAGTGTCGCACTGGTTACCACTGAATTAGGCGCACCCACTGGGCCTCCATTTAATGTGGTGTTAGGAACCCCACTCACTCCGTAATAATTTCTACGAACGTCTGGACCTGGACCAAATTGAGCATTCATAGGATCTACACCCGGCCAAGAAGTTTGATGAGAAATACGTACATAATTTAATTCACCAAAACTATCAAGAGTATTTTTTAACGCAGGATTTTGAACTGCACAAGGACCACAAGATGCCTGTGTAAAATGTTCAACCAAAGGTGTTTGTGGTACTTGAGCATGCACTGTCAAGGCATAAGCAAAAGACAAAATAAAGAGTAGTTGTTTTTTCATAATGATTCGAATTAATAGAAATTATTATTTATTTCGGTTTTATAATGAAAGCAATATAAATAAAAAAAAC
This sequence comes from Nonlabens sp., assembly GCF_047636915.1. Taxonomy (GTDB): domain Bacteria; phylum Bacteroidota; class Bacteroidia; order Flavobacteriales; family Flavobacteriaceae; genus Nonlabens. Next base: position 3,341 of record NZ_JBLIGN010000073.1, read on the forward strand.
TTCGTGCTTTATCCTTATTTAAAAAAATGTTAAATTATTTAGCGCTTACCGATAGGAAAGTCAGGCGGGTATAAAAGCAATGGTTATTTTAATAGCTATTTAAAATTATAATTGATCTCGACAAAATCATATTATTATAAGGAAACCGTTGCTTGTGATAGAATATCTTCTACCACATGCGTTCTATTAAAATCGATAAATTAGTTGACCAGTATCTACCAAAAAGTTATTTCAAGGCTGTATTTGGTCATCAATATGCTTACCAATAAACAAAAAAAACTTGCAAACTAAGTCTACAAGATTTCTTTATAGTTTCTATAGGTATAAAATGACAGTTGAAAACATCACAAAGATTAAACGCATGATATCAAACTTCAATTTGAATACCGGTAGTTTTGCTCAGTTCTTTTTATACTTCGCCTTTTTTACTCTTTAACAATCTTCACAACAGACTTTAAACCTTGACTGTTTTTAAAACAAACTACATATATCTGAGCCGATAGATCTGAAACATCTGTTTTTTGATTTCCAGGAAGCACTTGAATTTCCTTAACAACTCTACCAGATAAATCATAAAAGACGGCAGATACATTTTCATCAACTGAAATATTAAGTTCATTTTGAACATTTGTAGGGAATACCTTTAGACTTGAAATTTCAGAAACCTCACTACTTAAAGTAGGTTGGTAATTATAGGTCATACTAGTAGGTGTGCCAACTTCATTATCTGACGCATCAAAAGCTTGAAACCTGAACGTCCAACTCATAGGAGTAATTGTTCTCGGTGGGTTTAAATTCCACATACTGTTACCCACATCGTTAGTAGTCCCAACAGGAATAAAAGCTGCAGTGGAAGGATAAGCAGTATTGATGCTAATATTAGGTAAACAAATGCTAGCAAAACAAAGTTGAAAATTTGCTCCTGTATTATTGACCATTCCATCTACAACTATTCTTACATAAATATCTTGAGCAGACGTATTGGCAACAGCAAATTTAAAATTGCAGGGGTCCGCATAAGCACAACTTGAATCTGCAAAGGTATAATTCTGTCCATCGGTAACTATGCTATTATCGCTGAGATAGATGACATCAAATTGGGCGTGACTAAAATAGGTAGTCAAAATAAGAGTCAAACTAAGTAATTTTTTAATCATAATAGTATTTTTTAATTGTTTCAGGTTGCGTTATATTTTATCCTTTATTATAATTTACTCGCACTTATGTCCACGTTATACAATACGAGCCAATGGAAATAAAACAGTACCATTAAGGATACCTCTTAAAAAACAAATATACCATTCTTAATACACTCTTTTTTATTTCATTTCGTGTCAAACGTGACTCCTTACCTGTTAGAAGCAGAAAACTACTTTACCTGTCTCTAACTATTAGCCGTTATTCATTGCTTTTAAGCCGCTTTTCATAAAAGTATCCAATCAATTCCAGCAAATTAAAAAAACGTCCATAAAAAAAAAGATGTTTTGACTCTTTCTTAAGCACCAATTTTCTCGACCTTTTAATTCATTCACAAAGTTTATAAATTTATAACCCCTGTGACTTTTAGAATATTTTGAAGTCATTAACCAGATTGCACCAGCGTCATTAAGTAAAGAAATTTTAAAACTAATTAAAATGGCCTACCATAAATTGATGCTCCAAATTATATGAAATCAATAATTTTAAATAAATTTTTAATCCGTTGCTATATCATCCCTGGACACTATTATTTTCATGAACCCATATAGGTTAAATAGAAGAGTGCTTTTATGATTCAAAAACACCCCTAATTATTAATCAAAATCAACATTAGCTCCTACTGCTGCTTTTTGCACATTTACTACTTTATTATCTGCATCTACCACAAAAGCTACGACGCTCCAGTTGGTTTGAACTGAATTTACGGGTATACTTGTCGTAAGATCCACCCTATATACTCCGCCACCTACTTGATTAGCGGCTGGTATAACATCACCAAATATATCAGTGAAAGCTGATCGCAATACATCGTTATGCTCAAAATCTGTAACCATACCCACCGGCCAATGAGACGTGTAGTTAAGTTGTGGTTCAATAACACCATTTTCTAGTAGTACAGCTACTAATTTCAGTCCTGTTACATCTAGATCAAATCCTACTTTAATCGAAGCATCTACGGAAGAACCGTTTACCGTAGAATTTATAGACAGTCCCACGGATTGAATTGTAGTTAACAAATCCAAAGGCTCTGCCGTATTCATGTCATTTGAGGTAGCTTGCTGCCATATAACATTTCTATTAATTGTTCCAGTAGGGAATTCAGTTACTCCAAGTTGCCCCCTCATCTGTGCTTCAAGTGAGAAAACCATAGGGTCATTGTTATGAACTGCTATTGATATCACGTTCTCACCGTTGGTCTGGTCTTTAACCTCCTCAATCCCCTTGGCAATACGAGGACACCAGCCGCACCATGTTCCTGTATAGTCTTCAATTAAAACCTTTGTGGTAAAAGAAGGTTCTATTACGTCTACATCAATAGAATTTGTAGTGGCAACACCTACCGTCGAAGTAATTTCTTTCGTTCCTAGTCCAGACATTGTAAACGTATTGCCAGTTATAACAACACCGTCAACGGAGATGATTGCATTAGACGTTGCGTCGTTTACTCCATCAATAACAGTAAATGTTACCAATGTTTCCTCATAAACAGTAGATTTATCTACGCTCAAAACAAGTTCAGCTCCATTATTTCCACCGCTCGTATCGTCAATAGTGTTGGTCGAGCAGGAGACTACCGCCGTGGCTATCACTAATAGAATTACCTTAAAATAATTTAATGTTTTCATTTATTACTTGAATTAAAATTCTGAATAACTCAAATATAAACTTTTTGTGAAATTTTTAATTGTTAATTCATATATATTTAAGAAATCGAATTGAATTGTATGCTTTGGCATGATTATTCTTATGAAATAATTATACTTGCACCCTAATCTATTTTATTCCGTTATGAAAAAAATACTGCTGCTCGCGATCTTTCTGAATTTTGCTTTTGCAAAAGCGCAAACCGAATTACCTCAACTAAGCCTAAGAAACATCAAAGGAAAAAAAATTGATGTCCAAGAACTTTCTAAAGACAGGCCAGTGGTATTCTCCTTTTGGGCTACTTGGTGCACCCCTTGCATGCGAGAATTGGACGCTATAAAGGAGCACTATTCTGAAAAGCAAGAGGAATTCGGTTTTGAGGTAATAGCGGTAGCAACAGATGATTCTCGAACTAAACCACGAGTAAAAACTGAAGCTATGGGTAGAAACTGGCCTTATGAGATTTTACTCGATACAAAAAATGAAATCATAAGATCCTTAGGTAATCCGCAAATACCCTTAACCTTAATCGTTAAAAATAATAAAATCGTTTATCGACACTCCAGTTTTACTCCAGGCGCCGAATTAGAATTATTTGAAGAATTCAAAAAACACCTTAATTAATTATATTAAGAAACCAACTTACTCTTATGAAAAAAATACTTCTAACTGCGCTTGCGGTATGTAGCTTGAGCATAACTGTGGCACAAAACGGAACTTTCTCTGGTGGATTTGAATCTAATACGCAATGGTATCAAGATGATAATGGACTGGGAACAACTGCACCACAAGATCAATTAAGGTCTAATAATTACTTTAAATTAAAATATTCCTATGGAAAGTTTACTGCGGGTGCACAATACGAAATGTATCAACCATCGCCACTTTTAGGCTATTTTCCTGGATATGATGATAACGCCATTGCTACTTACTTTGCTAATTTTAGGCATAAAGGGCTTGATATCACGGCAGGTAATTTCTACGATCAATTCGGTAGTGGTTTGATTTATCGATCCTGGGAAGATCATACATTGGGAGTAGATAATTCTATTAAAGGAATACGTGTCAACTATCAATTTACTGATTATCTGGAAGCAACAGGTTTTGCCGGTAATCAACGAGCTGCATTTGAACTTTCTGATGGAACTATCCAAGGTTTTAATACAGAACTTGATTTAGGAACCGCTCTTGACTTAGACACCTCCATAAATTTAGGAGCGAGTTATGTAGGCAGGTACCAGCAAACGACTAGTCCAGACCCTGACTTCCCAGCAACGGTAAATGCGTACAGTATCAGATCTGATGTTTATTTTGACGCATTTAATGTAGGTTTTGAGTACGTTTACAAAGATCCAGATTTTAACTTAGGAAACAATTCGGTTAGTAATTATAGCGATGGTCAGGCCTTATTATTTACTGCAGGTTATGCCATTCCAGGACTGGGAATCAATGCTTTGTTCAGAACTTTAGAAAACATGGGTTTTTATTCTGATCGTGAAGAGCAGGGTAACGCATTTTTACAACAAACCATCAATTTTATACCAGGATACACCAAACAAAGCAGTTATGCCGTAAGTAATATATATGTATATGCACCACAAGCTCTTTTATCCATTGCCGATGAAAAAGCGGGTGAAATAGGTGGACAAATAGACGTGGTTTATACGGCAGACAAAGGCAGTTTGTTAGGTGGTAAAAATGGAATAACATTTTCATTAAATTATGCCAACTGGGGTGGTATAGATGCCGTTTATGACCAAACGACTAATCAGTATGAAGGTTCATTTTTTTCAAGAAGTGATCGTTACTTTGAAGAAATCAGCTTAGAAGTTTATAAGAAATTAACTGATGATTTTTCAATCAAAGGAACAGGAACACGAACCTATTATGACGGAAGAATTATTGAAGGTGGAACATTCGTCCTCAACGGAACTGCTCTAGTAGCTGACTTTCTCTATGAATTGGACAAAGGAAGAAGTGTGCGACTGGACATACAGCACCTAAGTGCAGATGCTGACCGTGGCAACTGGGCTGCGACCACTTTAGAATATGCTTTTAGTTCTTCCCTTTCTATTTATGCTGCAGATTTGTATAATTATGATGAAACTGACATCCATTACTATTCTGCCGGTGGAAGTTACACTAAAGGACGCAGTAGGATAGCAGTCAATTATGGACGTCAACGTGGTGGCCTTATTTGTGTAGGTGGAGTCTGTAGATTTGTACCAGAAAATACTGGTTTTACTTTAAATATAAGCACCAACTTCTGATCCATAGAATTAAAATCAACCAAAAAAGGAGCTTCAAATCAAGCTCCTTTTTTGTTTCTATAAGGGCACGTGTACTACTTTCTTCGTTTCAAAGAATGGATCTTCAAAGATTTCTTCCAGCTCATACATACGGGCTTTAGGGAATGGCTTTAACTCTTCTGTAAGATCACCTCCTTTTAAATAGAGGATGCCATTTTTCAAGGTATGGAAACTCTCTTTTCTTACTTTATTCTTTACCCAGCTTACAAAGTCGGGCATGTTAGTCACTGCACGAGAAACAATAAAATCAAAACGCCCTTTCACGCTTTCTGCTCTTCCGTGTTCTGTGGTTACATTTTCTAAACCTAAGGCTTCCACCACAGCATCTACTACCTTGATTTTTTTACCTATCGCATCGATCAGGTGGAAACTTGTTTTAGGAAACATAATAGCCAGTGGTATCCCTGGAAACCCACCACCAGTTCCTACGTCTAGTACTCTAGTTCCACCTGATTTATTGGGTAAGCTTTCGCGAAAGCGGACTACAGAAACAATCCCTAGAGAATGTAAAACATGTCGAATGTACAACTGATCGATGTCTTTTCTAGAAATCACATTGATCTGAGCGTTCCATTCTGTATATAAGTCTCCCAGCTTTGAAAACTGTTCTAACTGATGATCTGTGATATGCGGGAAGTATTCTTTTATGATTTGAGGCACTATTTATAATTTGTGTAAAAATAAATATTAATTGTCGTTTAATGCGATTGTTAATTCAAGTGTTGTGATATTTTTGTAGTTCAATTAAATCCTTATGAATTCTCAACTATCTGATCGCATTAACAACTTACCTGTAAGTGCTACACTTGCCATGGCGGCAAAAGCTCGCGAATTAAAAGAACAAGGAAAGGACATCATAGGCTTGAGCCTAGGAGAACCTGACTTTAATACGCCTGATTTTGTAAAGGATGCGGCTATAAGGGCGATCCATGAAAATTACAACAGCTACACACCTGTTGATGGCTATCCAGAATTAAAGGATGCGATTATCACTAAGTTTAAAAGAGATAACAACCTCACGTATGACCGCAGTCAGATCGTGGTTTCTACAGGGGCAAAGCAGTCTATCGCAAATGTTGCTTTAGTATTGCTGAATAAAGGAGATGAATGTATTCTTCCTGCTCCCTACTGGGTAAGTTATGCCGCGATCGTGGAACTTGCTGAAGGAACACCTGTAGAAGTAAAAGCTGGTGTGGATCAAAATTTTAAAATTACAGCTGAGCAATTGAGAGCTGCGATCACTCCTAAAACTAAGATGATGTTGTTCTCTTCTCCTAACAATCCCAGCGGTAGTTTGTACAGTGAAGAAGAGCTACAAGCCTTTGCTGCTGTTCTTGAAGACCATCCACATGTGATCGTGGTAAGTGATGAGATTTACGAGCACATCAACTACACGGGCAAGCACGCCAGCATAGCGGCTATTCCAAGTATGTACGATCGTACGGTTACTATTAATGGAGTCAGTAAAGCTTTTGCCATGACGGGATGGAGAGTAGGATATATAGGCGCACCTACCTGGATTGCTAGAGCCTGTAATAAGATGCAAGGACAGATTACTAGTGGAACCAACTGTATCGCACAACGGGCAGTAATAACGGCTCTAGAAGCTCCAGTTTCAAAAATACAATACATGATCGATGCCTTTGCAGAGCGTCGTGATTTAATTTTAAACCTTCTTTCAGAAGTAAAAGGATTTACAACTGATACTCCAGATGGGGCTTTTTATGTGTTTCCAGATATTTCAGCATGGTTTGGAAAAACTGTAAAAGGACATCAAATAGAAACCTCAACAGATTTTTCTTTAATGCTCCTTGAAGAAGCACATGTAGCGACTGTTTCTGGCGATTCCTTTGGCACTCCTGAATGTATCCGTATTTCTTATGCAGCAAGTTCAGAGAAAATCACAGAAGCTGTTAGGCGGATTAAAGAAGTACTCTCTTAATATCCTAATATTTGCAGCTTAAAGGTCAAGCAACAGGAAGTAAACACTTGCTGTCAGATAAACTTGATAACAATAAAAGGGAACGCCAGCGCTTTCCCTTTTATTTTGTTAGATCGTTTGACTCGTGACGGTAGTCTCATGGAAACGAGCAGTGGTTGTTTTGTGTGGGCTTCATTGTTGGACCAAGCTCTGGAACACTTTTATTGAGGTTTTGATGATTTGTAAAGGTTGCAATGCAGCCCTACCAATAATCATCTGGGAAAATTATTAACGTTTGAATATCTTCAGTTCCAAAAACGACATTGAAACCAAATCCAAGATCGTAATACGTAAAACCTATTTCATCCTCTATCTCCATATTCTGAGAAATTGATCCAAATTTTTTATGCAGATAGTTGCTTTTTTGTTTCATGAGATTTATTCCTTGGTAGTGAACTGTGGCAGTTTTTTCAAATACAAATACTTCACAAAAGTCATTAGAATTATATTCTACAAACAAACCCAAATCGAAATAATAATCAGAAGTATTTTCAGCAAATTCATTTTCTTTATACTCCTTATAATTGTTCCTTAAAATTTCTCTAACCTTACTTCTTTAAGTTTTGAACTTAATAAGTTCGATACCTTCAAAAGGTAAAATATAAAGTCCACATCATTATTCTTTTATTAATCCTTCGTCTAAATAGTATGGTATAGGTTTTTGTATTGCTTTATCAAATTAAGACCTGACATAATTTACATCCATTTGAAAAGCCACTTCTAACTCAAAACCATCAATCACTCTATTCTCACTAAAGGCATAAGGACTATTCCTATGGAAAGCCTTTTCCAAAAGATCAACCACAAAAAATTTACCTAATCTGTTATCATACATTCTAAAGGTATAATTATAACTATTCCCTTCACACTTAACTTCATCATCACGCTCTTGCCCTTGAAAACCATAGCGGTAAGCGTCAGAATCCACCGATCCATAACTATTATTTAGGAGCATCCCATAAGGATAGTAATCATTATAAAACTAAAGGTACTTTATATGAACCTACCTGTTTCTCCAGAAGAATGGTGTCAACAGTATCAAAACGGTGAATAATTCCAGCCTTCCTATCAACATTAAAAAACAACACCACCACTTCCCTAATGCTGGTAATCCAGCAAAATTATTCACTGGTGAGAGATCGCCAAAAGCAGGCCCTATATTCCCAAGACTGCTCAAGGCTCCACCTATAGATGTTTCAAAATCCAATCCTAAAGCAGCGAGAACAGTAGCTCCTACAATAAAGGAAAGCATGTAAAGAATAAAAAAACCAAGAACATTAAAAACAATACCACTTTGCAACGCTCTCCCGTTATATCGCACGGGCAAAATAGCATTGGGATGCAGTGTTCTTTTAAATTCCATGATGCCATTGCGTATCAAAATAATATGACGCATGACTTTCATCCCACCAGAAGTAGAACCAGCGCTACCTCCTAAAAAGAACAGTCCAAAAAACATGATGGTTAAAAATGGCGTCCACATCGTATAGTCGGCCGAAACAAATCCAGTAGTTGTTATAACAGCGAGCACCTGAAAAGTACCGTGCCTAAAAGCACTTTCTAACTCACCATATACCATAGGATGCGCTATAGAAGACACTGCTGGGTCTGCTTGAAAATAAATTAAGATTCCACCTAAAATCGAAAATCCGAAAATAAAACTAGCGTACCATTTAAACTCGGTATCTTTTAAAATCTTGATAAATCTTCCTTTAAAGGCAAAATAACTCAAGACAAAGTTCGTACCTGCAATAAACATAAATACCACTATGATCCATTGAATGGCTGGGTTGTCATTCCAGTGGGCAATACTGGCATTTTTAGTAGAAAACCCACCTGTTGAAAGTGTGCTTAATGCATGGTTTACCGCATCAAACCAACCCATTCCAGCGATCTTAAGAAGCAGGGTTTCTATAGCCGTAAAACCCACATAAATCAACCAAAGTCTTTTTGCGGTGTCTGTAATACGTGGATGTAATTTATCAGCACTAGGACCTGGAGCTTCTGCAGCAAAAAGCTGCATCCCACCTATACCTAGTAAGGGTAGAATAGCTACAGCGAGAACGATAATTCCCATACCGCCTATCCAGTGCGTAAGACTGCGCCAAAAGAGAATCCCTTTAGGCATGATCTCAATATCGTTCATAATACTGGCACCAGTGGTGGTAAAACCACTCATAGTTTCAAAAAAAGCATCTGTATAGTTAGTAATAGCTCCTGTAAACATGTACGGCATGGTACCGGCAAAAGCCATAATCAACCAACCTAATGTGACAATAAGATAGCCTTCCTTTTTTTGAAGTTCTTTTATATGATGGCGCGTCAGATACATGACTGAAGCTCCTAAGAAAACAGC
>NZ_JBLIGN010000074.1:0-12617 GCF_047636915.1 Nonlabens sp.
TGATTATTGATACGGAGGAAAAGTTGAAAGAATTTTATACAGTTCTGAATGCAACTCGATCTCCAGGTTTTGAAACTCCAAAGGTAGATTTTACTACCCAATCAGTAATTGTCGTGGCTATGGGACAGAAAAATACGGGAGGATATAGTGTTTCATCGCCCAGGTATAACCTGGAACAGCACACATATGAATTTTATTATATAAAACCTTTACCAAATGCACTAGTTACTATGAGCATGACTACTCCAGGTATAGTAATACTGGCAAATCAACCAGCACAGCATATCAGCATTAGAGTATCCGAGAAGTAAATAGAAAAAGGCCATCATTTCTGGTCGCCATTTTTTTATTCCTATAGAGATGACTTAGAACAGGTATCTGATACCTAATGCAATGTCTAGATCCTTTCCATCCCTAAAATCTCCAAAATAGAATTCTGGACGAACGTCTAGTGAAAGCAATAAGGGAATATCAAAACTGTACTCTATACCTACTTGTCCGGCGGCAAAGAAAAAGCTTTCAGAATCATTGGTAAATTGATCTCTTCCAGGAAAATTATTGTCCAGACTAATGGTGCCTAAACCGCCACCAGCACCAGCATACCAGTTAAAACTACCTTCTAGACTCCATATCCATTGATAAAGTCCAGTTGCTTTAAAACCGTCAAAGTTTTTACCGCTTTCATAACCCAAATCTATTTCCAATCTATTGTTAGCTCCTAAGGCTCGTTGGTATGATATTTCAGTACCAAAACCACCTCCGTCTCCAGATCGAATACCAATCGCATTTTTAGAAATTTCTTGTGCATTTGCTGATCCAATTGCTCCCATTACCATAAGAAGAGTAAAAACTACATTTTTCATTAACCCAGTATTTTTTATATAAATATCAGGATAAAAAAGGAAGGACCACTCTTCTATTATGTTAATTTATATAGTATAACATCTTAGTATTATTTAATAAAACTTGGCAATGAAGTCCTTGTTAACGACGCTATTTTCAATTCCTTCATTTTGTTGGACAGATTAAACCTATTGACAAAATCCAATTTCATCTGTTGTTCTATCTATGGAAATTTGCGAGAATCTATAGAGATAGCAGTACCATTATGTTTTGTTTTTCATCATTGTTATCAAATCATTTACCCTTTATAAAAAGGCAGTCTATCCTTCAAATTCGTATTCTTCACCTTCACCACCTCGCTCTTTATTTTTATCTCTTTGATTAAAGGTGTATATAAATGAAAGGGTTACTTGACGCTCTCTCCATTGGAACCTACTGTTAGAAATAAAGCTAGGAGTATTGGTGAAAGATTCTCGACGTCTTGCATTTAACAAATCACTCACATTAAGTGTAAGGGAACCTTGCCCCATTAAAATCTCTTTACTAGCTGCAAGATTTATGGTAGTAATGCCGTTTTGAGAGCCTTGTGCACTTTCTGATGCCCCGCGGTAATTGATACGTGTTTGAAAATCAATTTTGGCAGGGAGCTCAAATTTTTGATTTAATCTTAAAAAGTAGGTGGTGTTTACAAAGTCAAAATTTAGATCCTCAAAGTCTCCATCAGTTTCTACCCTAAACACATTTACATCACTATTGATGGTCCACCATTTGAAAGGTCTATAGGTAAGGGTAAGCTCATAGCCTAATCGCTCTTCTGTAGAAAGATTCACTGGAAATCTAAAAACGGCTTGATTTCCATCTACTAACCTCGTAGTTTCAATAGTTTCTACATTATCAGTACTGCGATTAAAGTAAAGGGATGTACTTAAGGTCAATTTTTTCCACCGTCTTAAGTAGCCTAAGTCCACTTGATTTGAAAAAGTCGGATCTAAATCTACATTCCCTTGATAAAAGGAGTTTTGACTTGATCTACCTGCAAATGGATTCAACCTACGTCCTCTCGGTCGACGTACTCTTCGGTTATATCCTAGAGTAAAATTCTCACCGTCTTGTATCTCATAACCTAAATTCAATGTAGGGAACAAACTGCTGTATTCTTTTTTGCTGGTCACATCTGTTGTTTCCTGATGGATAGAAATATTGGTTTGCTCAAATCGTAAACCAGCAAGCATGGAAAATTTGCCAAACTCTTGACCGTATTGTCCATAGACAGCATTCACAAACTCTTTATAACTAAAGGTGTTGTTTAAAGTTGTGTCTGGAACTAAAGGTCCATTTGGGAACTCTTCTCTTTCCTCAAAGAAGAAACTGTTGGAAATATCTCTGTAATTACCTCTATAGCCCGCTTCATACTGAATGTCTTCACCAACTGGTTTTTCCCAATCCACCTGTACCAAAGCTTCTGTTTCATCTTCTGTTTCTAATACACGTTCCAGGTCATTGATGGTATTGGAGATAATTTCAGTTTGTAGGATATTTGATTCCTGATCTTCTCTAGATGTTGAAAATTGTGCGCTTGCTTTCAGTTTTTGTCCATTTTCATCTAAATCGCTTTGATAATCTAAAGAAAATTGAATATCATTTTCATCTTCAGCTTCTTTTTCCTCTCTTAAGTTAGTTTCATTAAGAGCCGTATCAGAAAAAAAACGCTGATTGTTGTTCGTATTCACATCATTATCATTTCCTAAACGATAGACTACATTAGCGAGAATACTACTGTCATCATTAATAAAATATTCAGCTCCAAAACTGGTAAAATAACTCCTTCCTAAACGGTCAAAATTACGACTTTCATCCACTCCTAATAAAGCGGTATCAGTTGGTGGGGCATCAGGAAACTTGTATTCGATGCTGGTAAAAGCATTTCCAGGAGAAGTCCTGTATCGGTAACCTGTATTGGTAAAAAGATTCCACTTGGTGGTACGAAAGTTTAAGTTAGTGGAGATTCCATAACGTTCAGGATAACTCGTATTCATATTAATAGAGCCATTAAAACCTATGATACGGTTTTTGCGCAGGATAATATTTAGAATACCCGCAGTCCCTTCTGCGTCATATCGGGCACTTGGTGAGGTAATCACTTCAATCCTTTCAATAGCTTCTGATGGAATTTGGCGTAAGGCCTCTGCACCACTAAAACCAACTAAGGCACTAGGTCGACCATCTATTAGAATACGTACACTATTGTTTCCTCTTAAGGCAACGTTTCCTTCTACATCCACAGAAACGGAAGGCACATTGTCAAGAACATCACTGGCCGTGCCGCCTTGTACGGTGAGATCTTTACCGATGTTATAGATTTTTTTATCCAATCTGATATCTACGGTTGTTTTCTCTGCAACAATTATAGCCGCATCAAGCTTTGCGATTTCTTGTGCCAAAGAAAGAACCCCGTAATCTTTATCTTTTGTAAGGACCTGTTTCTGTTTACTAATACTTTTAAATGTGATGTATTCCCATTTTACGGTGTAGGTTCCTGGTAAAACGCTGATTCGGTAACTACCTTCTGAATCGGTAACACCTCCTTGAGGAAGTTGATCTGGTTGAGCACTGATAAAGGATACAGTAGCAAACTCTAAGGGAGCTCCAGAATCTTTGTCAATAAGCTTCCCTTTTACAGTAATAGGAAGAGTATTTTGCGAATAGCTGGATGCCGAGGAAATGAGTACTAGTAAAAATAGAAATTTCTTCATAACAGTCTATAGGTTTTCTTCTTAGACTGCTAAGCTATTTAAAGGGTTAACCGGAGGTTATTAAACTTAAGTTAAAGCTCGTTACTTGGGGTCTCTTTGCTATCTTCCATTAAGAAAGCCTTAAGAAAAGCATCTAAATCTCCGTTGAGAACGGCGTCTGTATTACCCGTTTCATGACCTGTCCTTACGTCTTTAATTAATTTATAAGGATGCAATACGTAATTGCGTATTTGAGAACCCCATTCTATTTTCATTTTGCCAGCTTCTATTTCTTTCCGGGCAGCATTGCGTTTTTGCAATTCTATTTCAAAAAGCTGGGACTTTAACATTTGCATCGCTTTTTCACGATTTTCTAATTGAGACCGTGTCTCAGAATTATGAATGATGATCCCAGATGGGTAATGAGTAAGAATAGCCTTGGTTTCTACTTTATTTACATTTTGTCCTCCTGCACCACTGGATCGAGCAAAGTCCCATTTGATGTCTGCTGGGTTGATGTCTATCTCTATGGAATCATCTGCTAGCGGATACACATAAACAGAGGCAAAAGAAGTATGACGTTTTGCATTAGAATCAAATGGTGAGATGCGTACCAGTCTATGAACACCGTTTTCACTTTTTAACCAGCCAAAACTATAATCTCCTTCTAGTTCTAAGGTTACTGTTTTTATACCAGCCACATCACCAGACTGGAAGTTGAGTTCTTTAACTTTATAACCGTTTTTTTCTGCCCACATCATGTACATTCTCATAAGCATCTCTGCCCAATCGCAAGACTCTGTGCCACCAGCACCAGCAGTGATTTGAAGTACAGCGCTCATATCATCACCTTCGTTAGAAAGCATGTTTTTAAACTCTAGTTTTTCAATAAGGTCGGTTGCGGCATGGTACTTTGCCATCACGTCTTCTTCACTGGCTTCAGCTTCCTTAAAAAACTCAAAGAGGACTTCAAGATCTTCCGTAAAGGTTACAGCGGTAGCATAATCAGTAGTCCATTGCTTTTTATTACGCAATAGTTTCATGATCACTTCTGCATCTTTAGGCTTATTCCAAAAATCTGGTGAGAAGGTTTTCTCTTCTAGATTAGTGATCTCAATTTGCTTGGCATCAATTTGTAGATAATCCTTTAATTTTTGAACGCGTTCTTGTAATTCTTTAACCTGTTCGGCAGTGATCATAATGTCATTTTCATCAATTGCAAAAATAGAATTAAATTAATTGCTTTTATCCATGCTTGTATGTAGTATAGATATTATTTTTATCTCGTCATAGGGAACGTAGAACTCCTGACGTTTTTACAGCATTTGCTCGCATTGTGCGTACTTGAGCTGTTTGGATAGAAGTATATAAGTACTGCAGTACAAAAGCCTAATTATAATATTAATACATGATAGATTTAAGAAGTGATACGGTAACAAAACCATCAAAAGGAATGATGGAAGCCATGTTCCAAGCTGAAGTAGGAGATGACGTATATAAGGAAGATCCAACGGTAAATGAGTTAGAAAGAAGAGTGGCAGAGCTATTTGGTATGGATGATGCGCTGTTTTTTCCTACAGGAAGTATGGCAAATCAGGCTGCTATTAAAATGCACACACAACCTGGTGAGCAGCTGATTTGTGACAAATATGCACATGTCTATAATTATGAAGGTGGCGGTGTTTCTTTTAATAGTGGTGTTTCTTGTAAATTAATAGATGGCTCTAGAGGTATGGTAACTGCTGCTCAAGTAGCTGCGGCTATCAATCCGCCAGATTTTTACCACAGTTCCTTAACTTCTTTAGTATGCGTAGAAAACACGACTAATAAAGGCGGTGGAGCTTGCTATGAAATGCAGACTTTTAAAGAAATAAAAGCCGTTTGTGTACAACATGGATTGGGTTTGCATCTGGATGGAGCAAGGTTGTGGAATGCCTTAGTGGCAACCGGACAAGATCCTAAAGAATACGGAGCACACTTTGATACCATTTCTGTCTGTTTTTCTAAAGGTATGGGAACACCTTTAGGAACTGTTCTCATTGGTAAGAAAGAGATTATGAAAAAAGCAATGCGGGTGCGTAAAGTTTTGGGTGGTGGAATGAGACAAATAGGCTTTATGGCAGCAGCTGCCATTTATGCGTTGGACCATAATTTTGATCGACTAGCAGAAGATAATGCTAGGGCGCAAGAGTTGGGTAAAATACTAGCATCTCTTGATTATGTGATAAAGGTGGAACCGGTGGAGACTAATATTGTCATTTTTGAGGTAAAAGATGAGAAAGCCGTTATGGAGTATTGTGTTTCAAAAAATTTGATCATCAGTAATATGGGACAAGGTAAATTGAGACTCGTGACCCATTTAGATTATACCCAAGATAATCACCTGACAGTCCTGCAATATTTTAAAGATTTTAAGGAGCATAGTTTTTTAATTGGGAAGGCATAAGCAGCTGGACTTATCTATCCTGTGCTTTAAAAGATCAGGTTTAGAACTATACGTACCTCGCAGGAAAGAAGTAGCAGCAGCTAACATTGATCATCTTGTTATGTGAGAAGCAGCGTTTGGAAAGTCGAGTTTATAGGCCAAATAAGCTTTGACCTACCAAATCATTATCACCTATTCGTAAAGTTTTATTTCCTAGTCTCAGACCTTTTTTTTGAATTTACAGAGCTATAGGAGCTTCTATATCTTTTTCATAACAATTGAAGTGAAAGCTTGGTTGTCTTTTTTCATTAGAAAGGGATCTCGTTATCTTCCTTATGTCAAAAAGTGTAGGGTTCTATTTTAGTGCAATTCGGTAAGTAATTACCGCAGCTTTTTTTAAAATATCCTCACTAAAAGACAGTCATTTTTTATCTGGAGGCTCCTTTTTCAATTTGCTTTCGCGAAAGCGGTATTATAAGGGGTACACGTATTTTATAAATAGAACTTTTATTGCAATTCTAAAATACGTTCTTCTGTGTATTTTTTTAAATCCTCAAAAAAGAGTCTAAAATGCTGTTCTAATTCCCTGTAGTTGTTGATCAAATCAATAGGAGCGAGGTTCATGTTGCTTTTCCCTTTGGTTCTGTGATTCATTTGTTCAAAAATTATTGAAATGCCCTCTACCGTAGCGTAGTTGTACAGCCAGTTTTGTTCTACCATAAACGGCAGGAACTTCTGCACTCTTTTAGGCAATACAGAATGCGCATCATTTAAATCTTTATAGAACTCTTGTACATAGTCTTCTAATGGTATTTCATGAAAATCTGACCAGTTTGCAGCAAGAAAATGATCGTAGTAAATATCTACAATAACACCGCTCCAGTGTCCGTATTTCTCTCGGATTAAATCTTTACTTTGTCGCACAACTGCATGCGTATCTGTAAAGGTGTCGATCTCTCTATGCAGTATAATTCCCTGTGCGACTCGGTCTGGAAACACACTAAAATCTTTTCCCTTAACGGAGTCAGCAATAAAATTACCTATTCTCAATTTTTTGTCTTCTTTGGAAAGGTAAATGTGAGCGAGATAATTCATGAGTTAAGCCAGTTTTACTTTTAAATTAAGGAGAAAAGAAGGATAATTTCTCTGGACACAAGGTAGAAAAATAAAGGCTAATATGTTTAGGGTTTAATGATCTATTACAATAGAAAGGGTAAAAAGAGGTTTGTTCCATTCCGTTTAATTTAGGAATAGTATTTACGGATAAAGACTTTTTATATAGGTTACTTTTGCTATAAACGTAAACTAATAATTAATGACTCTTATAAAATCTATTTCAGGAATACGAGGCACGATAGGTGGTGCGCCAGGTGATAATCTTACCCCATTAGACGCTGTGAAGTTTGCTAGCGCTTATGCTTTATGGATCAAAGAAAACTCTGGAAAAGCGGCTCCTAAGGTAGTGATAGGACGAGATGCCAGATTAAGTGGCTCGATGATACAGGCTTTAGTGCAAAATACCTTGATAGGTATGGGATGTCATATCGTAGATTTAGGATTAAGTACAACGCCCACGGTAGAACTAGCAGTAACTCATGAACATGCAGATGGCGGAATTATTCTTACCGCAAGTCACAATCCGAAACAATGGAATGCCTTAAAACTATTGAATAGCAAAGGAGAATTCCTGGACGGTGCAGAAGGACAGAAAATTCTAGACAGCGCCGATAAAGAAGACTTTAATTATTCTGAAGTTGACGATCTAGGAAAAGTACAGTGTATTGATGATTATATAGATCGACATATTCAAATGGTACTGGATATGCCAGTAACACAGATAGACGCCATAAAAGCGGCTGGTTTTAAAGTGGTTGTAGATGGTGTAAATAGCACAGGTGGTATTGCTATTCCAGCGCTGTGCAGAGCACTAGGAGTAGAAGTTGTGGAATTATATTGTGAACCTACGGGACTCTTTCCTCATAATCCAGAACCTCTAAAAGAACATTTAGGAGACTTATGTGAAGCGGTAAAAGAACATAAAGCAGATTTCGGAATCACGGTAGATCCAGATGTGGATCGACTTGCTTTTGTGGATGAAAATGGAGAAATGTTTGGGGAAGAATACACCTTGGTTGCTTGTGCCGATTACATATTAGGTCATCAAAAAGGAAATACAGTTTCTAACCTTTCCTCCTCAAGAGCTTTGCGAGATGTAACTGAAAAGCATGGCGGTATGTATTTTACAGCTGCCGTAGGTGAGGTGAATGTGGTGCAAAAAATGAAAGATAAAGAGGCTGTTATAGGAGGTGAAGGAAATGGCGGTATTATCTATCCGGAGTCACATTATGGAAGGGATGCCTTAGTAGGTGTGGCGATGTTCCTTTCTTTACTTACTGAAAAGAAAATGAAAGTAAGTGAATTAAAAGCCAGTTACCCATCTTATTTTATGAGTAAGAAAAAAGTACAATTGGTTAAAGGAATGCCAGTAGATGCTATTCTTGCAGCTATTCATGCGACATACGTATCGGAAGAGGTAACGAGTATCGATGGTATCAAAATTGATTTTGCTGACCGATGGGTTCACATGAGAAAATCAAATACAGAACCGATTATACGCATTTATACAGAAGCACCCACGCAACAAACAGCTGATGATCTAGCGCTGCAATTTATCGCTGAACTCGAGGAGATAGCTCAACAGCACGCTTAGTACTCCCTATAGTAGATTTCCACCTTTTGTGAGACCACAAATAATATTCTGGTTGCTTGATGATTTGTTCTTCAAGCAGCTGGAAAAAAGTGTCGGTAATAAACCAGTCTTCGGTCTCGGCACCATTCTCTGCGATGGTTACAAATTCTGTATCGTAATAACCTCGTTTTACCTTATTAATTCTTAGAAAAACTACTGGAGTACCATATTCTCTTGCAATACGCTCTGCACCTTTAAAAACTGCACTAGGCACACCGAAGAAATTAGTAAAGTGTTGAGCATTTCCAGATTTAGGAGATTGATCTGCCACTAAAGCAAATAGAGCAGCCTCACTTTGTGCTGATTTACTCATAAAAGAGGTCGCTTCTTTCATGGCTACCATTTCACTATTGAATTTTTTTCTGATACCTACAATAAGGTCGTTGAACTTTTTGTTTTTGAGAGGTTTGTATATGGCATAAACTTTATAATCAATTACGTCATCTAATACCATTGTCCATTCATAACTTGCTTGATGACCGAATAGGGCAACAATAGGTTGTTTTGCTTTCGCAAAAGTGTTCACCATCTCAGGATTGCTGCAAGTAAATCTCTTTTTCATGGATTTTTTGCTCATTCCCATGGACTTGATCATTTCTATAAAAATATCACAAAAGTGTTGTGTGCTTTTCTTTGCTAGTCTGGTAATTTCCTTGTCACTTTTATCAGGAAAAGCAGTGGTAAGATTTTTTTTGATAACTTTTTTACGATAGCCTATTATGTAATACGTGATGAAATAGAAAAAGTCGCTTATCAAATAAACAATAGGAAACGGTAATCGAGAAATAATCCAAAGAATAGGATAAATAAGGTAAAAAGCAACTGCCTGCATGGACTAATTTTAGGCAAATATACTATCTTGTATCTTATAAACTTATTCATGTATCATATAGATGTAGTCACTGCGATAATAATAGCGATCAACCTTATCATTAGCTTTAAAGGATTTCAAGATTACGGATTTAAAGCAAAATTCCTTTTTAATATAGCAGGTATTCAACGTGGTGAGAAATGGCGATTTTTCACCAGTGGTTTCTTACATGCAGATCAAAGACATTTGTTTTTTAACATGATTACCCTTTTCTTTTTCTCTCCAGCAGTTGTTAATAATTTAGGAAGTATAAAATACCTAATCGTATATTTTTTCAGTCTGTTATCAGCAAATATTTTGAGTTACTTATTTCATAAAGAGGAATACCACTACAGTGCATTAGGAGCGAGCGGTGCGGTATCAGGGATCATTTATAGTGCGATACTACTAGAGCCAGGAATGCGAATTTACTTTGGTATTCCAGGATGGGTATTCGGAATAGGATATTTGATTTATTCGTTTTACGGAATGAAAAAGCTCCAAGACAATATTGGACACGATGCACACTTCGGTGGAGCAGTCGCAGGTATTCTAATCACCCTATTATATGATTTGGATTTGATTTACACCAACACCATAACTGTAGCTGCACTATCCCTTACGATTGTGGTATTATTTTTATTAATGAGGTTTATGAAAAATTAAAAGGATTAAGAAGGCCCTAACAATTCTTCAAGTTTGCTGTGTAACTGTTCTCCTCTTAAATTAGTAGCGATAATAACGCCGTTTTCATCTAGTAAAAAAGTTGCTGGAATAGAATTCACATTATAAAGTTTTGCGAGTGGTCCAAAATACATCAATCTTGAAACATGATTCCAGTCCATTTTATCTTTGAGGATGGCATTTTTCCAAGCGTTTTCACCTCCTTTTTTATCTAGAGAAACGCTGATGATATTGAATCCTTTGTCGTGATACTTATTATAGGCACTCACAACATTAGGATTTTCTCTACGACAAGGTCCACACCAGGAGGCCCAGAAATCAATTAAAGTAATTTCACCTAAGACTTCATCAAGTTTTATGACCTTACCTTCTGGATTAGTTCCTTCAAAATTTGGAGCTTTTGCCCCTATAGTGACAGCTTCTGCTTTTTTGAGAAAAGCATCTATCCTTACCGCCATTACAGATTGCTGTACCTGTGGATCAAATTGATTAAAAATCGTTCTAGATGCGGTTGCATCCAATAGTTTACTATTGAGCAGTTCACCTAAAATCATAGGCGCTACCACACTAGAGTTGTTATTAGTGATCATTTCAGTTGCGTAAGCTTTGAAACCATCTTCAGCAGTTGACCATTTTGCAGTAACAGCTGCCGCCGCAGCGTTATTACCGGTTTTTAAGGCTGCCGTTCTTTCACCGCTATATGTTCTCGAATTAGCAGCAAATGTAGTTTGCCGTTTTTTAAATATCTTTAATTCTTCATTAGAGGTGCTCCCTACTACATCACTATTAAATAAAGAATCTTTTTTAAGGTTGACTTTAAGTGGCTCATTTTGAATTAGAACAATAAAGTTACCGGCACTACCGTCTAAGGTCAGAAACCTTATTTCTTCACTATTTAGTTGTTCTTTTTTGTCAAAATAGAATTTTTCCTCCATGACAATACTTGTGTCTACTGCTACCGTACGTCCATTTCTGTCCAGATCGTTAAGATATACACGCATACCATTTGCTACTCCTTTAGCATTGCCTTCTATGAAATGAGTTTCCTTAGTTTTTTCATTACACTGATTCACAGCTATAAAAGATAAAAAGATCAATAAATACTTCATTACTTTGGTTTTATGCTAAAATAATTGAATTTTAGGTACCAGATGGGTTAAAAAAATCAAAATTTAGGACAGTAATTTTAAGAGCTTTATTTTATCAAGTATCTTTGAATTATGGAGGATAGAAAAAACCGTGATCATATGTTAGTGAATCTTACTTTTAAAAAAGTGGTGGATCAATATAAGGAAAGGTTAAAAAATGAAGTGAATAATTTTAAAAAGCTATACATTTCTTCTATACTGAGGTATGCAGATGATAATGAAGAGTTGGTATCTGGCATAAAAGAAGATGAGTTGCATACCTATGAAGACTCTATAAATGTTTTGTTGTCAGATCTATTCCCTGCGGCTTTGACACTCAACGAGATAAAAGCTGCAACAGTACCCTTTTCTAATCATATTTTTAATAAAACAGAACGCCTCAAAAACTTACTTAAAGATGCGGGAGATGATTTCCACTTTGACATCATGCCCAATGACTCTTTTGACACGTTTAGAATGTCTTGTGCTATTATTCTTGATAAATATTATCATAAATCCATAGATATCAGTAGACCTTTGCTGGTTGTTATTCCAGATATCAAAGGTACTGATCGTACCTATAGAGTTACCTATAACGCAGATTTTATAGACATAGAATTAAATAGTGAAGACCACGGTTTATCTGAAAATGATATCAAACAGCTTCTGCGTTCACCAGATGATAAACAATTATGGAAACATAATTTTCCTGATGGAAGCTATACGTTTCATGGATTTGGGATCATAACATTTACGGATGTAACCATTGATGCTGCTATTTCGGATCTAAAAACTATTTTATTAGACGTTTCTAGTACGGAAACAAATCAAACAGATAAGATTGAAAGTATTTTTAGGAATATCTTTAATTTAGAACATTTAAAGGTAGGTTTTACTTCATTTGATCATTTTGAAAAAACTTTTGAATCAAACCTTTACAGTGCTTCAGAGAGTTACATTCTAGGAGAAAGCCAGGAAAGGCACTGTGATACCACTTTGTGCTCAGACAGCTATCAGCAATTGATTATAAATTCTGAACCACTT
Organism: Nonlabens sp.; assembly: GCF_047636915.1. Taxonomy (GTDB): domain Bacteria; phylum Bacteroidota; class Bacteroidia; order Flavobacteriales; family Flavobacteriaceae; genus Nonlabens. The sequence goes on from NZ_JBLIGN010000074.1 coordinate 12,455, forward strand.
ATTATAACTGACGTAGAAAATTATGCTTCAAAAATAGAAAATAAGTTTCTAACGGATAACCTTTTGAAAAATGGATTTAAAAGTGCTATTTTTTATCCTATAACTAAGTCTAAAAAATTAATAGGCGTATTAGAGATCGTGAGTAAAAAGGTGTTTGCGCTGA
>NZ_JBLIGN010000075.1:0-12552 GCF_047636915.1 Nonlabens sp.
GCACTTCGTCTTTGGTCTCGCAACCACAATCGATAAAGATATTATCTGCTTTTGGAGGCTCTTCTTTTGCTTTATTGCGGGTATGAATCGCTGGCCAGCCGAATACTCCTGTTACAATTCCTTTCTTAGTATGTATACTCACTTTCTTAGAAGGAGCGATTTGATGATCTGATCCACCATTGCGCACCACATAAATAAGCCCTTCGTCTGTAATATAATTGACATACCACGAGATCTCGTCTGCATGTCCTTCAATAACGACTTTAAATTTTGCCTCTGGATTAATAACCCCTACAGCAGTGCCATAATTGTCAGTAATAAACTCGTCTACATAAGGTTTAAGGTAGTCCATCCACACCTTTTGACCGTTCCATTCATAACCAGTAGGCGATGCGGTATTGAGGTATTTCTCAAGAAAGTCTAGTGATTTTTTATTTAAAATGCTCTTTTCAGCCATGTAATAAATTTTAGAGCGTGAAGATAATAATATGCCCGCAAAAACGCTTGTTTTATGCAGGGTTTCTTATTTTTGGTACGCTTTAAGTTCTATTTTTTATACCATGAAGAATATATTAATTTTATTGGGGATTTTCTGTGGTTCCGCTTTCGCGAAAGCGCAACAAATACCAACACCTCAACCTGTTTCAAAAGACTCGATAACAGCCACTGACGCAACATATTTTTATGTGGACGGTGACTCCATAAGTGCTATAGAACTGGATAGAGTCCTATTGTTACAAGACTTAAATTTTGATAGCCGGTACGAGCAAATCCGTTATTTGATCTTAAAAAGAAAGGTTAAAAAAGTATGGCCCTATGCAAAACTGGCATCAGAACGACTTACCGTACTGGATCAACGCCTCGCATCTTTAAAAACGACCAGCCAAAAGAGAAAATATTCTAAGATGGTAGAAAAATACATCGAAGAGGAATTCAAAACAGAACTTAAAAAACTGACCAAAACCGAAGGACAAATACTTATAAAACTCATTCACAGACAGACAGGAGATACAGCTTACGATCTATTAAAACGTTTAAGAAGTGGTTGGAGTGCGTTCTGGTTTGATAAAACAGCTGCCCTTTTTGATATGTCTTTAAAAGAAGAATACCGTCCAGAAACGGTTATTGATGATTTTTATGTGGAGGACATTCTTCTCAATTTAATTACAGATGATACCTTAGAGGACCAAAAACCAGCCATTGAATTTGATTATTTTGCCGCCCGTGCGCACTGGAAGGAGTATGAAAAGAACCTCCCTAAGAGCTACGATAGTATACAGCTAGCAGCAAGAGCACAACGCATTCAAAAATATAAAGAGAAAAAAGCCCGTAAAATGAAACGCTAGAACCAATGGTGGATAGGCGGCAAAACCAAGAACTAATTAAAGGTTTTTTTTACACTATAGATATTTTCTATAACAGATGTTTTAAAATAGTTAATAACATGTTTTTCAATATAATAACATACTTAATGTAAACTTTTAATTGATATATTTTTAGTGATGAGTAAAGCAAAGTACACTAAAAAATTAATCCTAAAACAAGATCCATTTTGATAGCTTTATAACCGGTCAGGTCACTAAATTCTATTTTACTGTACTATTTTAAATTTTTAAAACTCACTACGGAAAGCTATCCAGCGACGCGCTTCAAAAGAAGACACTGCACAAGCTTGCCGAAGGGAAAAACATATGAATCAACTTTGCTGGAAACCAAAAGGTATTAACAGGCTTCTAGAACGATTGGTTCAATTCTATAGATTACTCTAATCAAAAAAAATCCCCTAAAAGACAACAAGTCTTTGTGGGGGATTTTAGGTGTTTAAAGCAATATGGAATCTACATTCGTTTCAATTGTATCATCCCTATGGAGTTTAGAATCCTCATAATAAGATAAGTAACGTCTATTTCATGCCACTTGATACCAAAATTAGCCCTGTTCGCATATTTGTGATGGTTGTTGTGATATCCTTCACCCATCATTAAGAAATCAAAAGGAAACAAATTCTTGCTCGTGTTCTTCATTTTATAATTCACATAGCCATATATATGACCGAACCAATTGATAATTACCCCATGTATGGGAGCCATCATTAAAGTAACTGGCAACAACATCCACTGCCACCATGCAGTTGCAAAGTATACAAAGAATAAAACATACAGCGTAATCCATAATAATCTAGAAAAACGCGAACTAGCAAACTTATCAAAAGCTTTCCATTGAGGAACGTTTTTAGTGAAACGAGCCTCTACAGGAATGCGGTCTAGATTGATGTCTTGATACATCGTTTTGGTCTTCCACATCATTGCAAACATGTTGTCGTCGAATTTAGGAGAATGTGGATCTTTTTCAGTGTCTGTAAAAGCATGATGCATTCGGTGCATAATACCATAACCATACGCACTTAAATAGCTAGATCCTTGGAAAACCCAAGTCAATACAAAGGTGATGCGCTCCATAGTTTTAGACATGGTAAACACCTGATGTGCCGCATAACGATGTAAAAAAAAGGATTGAAAAAAGAGCCCGCCGTACCAAAGCAAGAAAACTAAAATTAAAACCGCCATAACAATATATTTTTTTTACAAAGGTACTGGTGGTATGCTTCTGAAACTATGAACCTAAATCAAGAAATTCGCCTTCTAATGCGGCTCAAAGCTTGTGCCGTAACACCTATATAAGAACTTATGTATTTCAAAGGCATGAGCTTTATTAATTGTGGTCGTTCTTTGAATAATTTGAGGTAACGTTGCTCGGCACTGAGGTTAAGTAGGTTTTGTTCTCTACTAGACTTGAGAAGAAATAGCCGCTCGGCAGTCAGCCTGCCTATGAGGTTGCCTATTTGTGTCTTTTGGTACACTTCCTGGAGATCCTCATAAGTAATGTATAGAAGGCTGGTTTTTGTAAGCGTTTGTAATTGATATAAAGAAGGCTGTCTGGTTAAAAAGGAATCATAAGCACTTACAAATTGATTTTCAAAGCTAAAACCAAAAGTGATGTCTTTTTCATCATCTTCTTTAGGAATAAATAAGCGCACAACACCAAATTCAATAAAAGAAATTCGGTTTTCTATTTCATTTAATTTTAAAAAGATTTCCTTTTTAGGAATGATCTTCCTAGTTAATTTTGAAGTAAAAAATTCCCAATCCCTAGTAGAGATTTGAGCGATGCTTTCTAGATATTCTTTAATTTGTTCCATTCGAGGTAAAAAATACAAATTAGATATATCAAAGATAAGGGCATTCTTATAATTTAATGGTCCTCAGTTTGCTAATTAAACTGTAATTTAATGTTTTAGAAACCTGCTGTTATGAATAGGAAAACAACATTAAATTGTATCGGATTGTGTTTCAGTGGCGGCGGGTACCGCGCAAGCATCTTCAATCTAGGAGTTCTATCTTATTTAAATAGAGTGAATTACGACGGTCGCAATATGTTAGATCGTGTAGAAGTACTCAGTACGGTAAGTGGAGGTACGTTTACCGGTCTCGCTTTCGCGAAGGCGAGATTGCAACAGGACTATTCCTTCACCAGCTTCTACGATCAGTTTTATACCACCTTTGAACCAGCAAATGACCGCTTGATGGACGATGCTACGGCAAAGCTAATTGATGACGAAGTATGGAAAAACCACCCTCATAAAAAACGCTCTGTCATCAATGCTATGGCACTTACCTATGCAGATATGGAGGTGTTTAAAGGCAATTTCGGCATGTTTATGAACGATAAGGATCAAGGCATTTATCATGTGTGTTTTAATGCGACCGATTTTACGTTTGGCTTGCCATTTCGTTTTCAGAATAAGCTTACTTTTTCTAACGGAAAGATAAAAAATAAACTCCTCAACAAAATCAAATATGAATTGCCTATAGCTGATATTCTTGCGGCATCTTCTTGTTTTCCAGTAGGTTTTGAGCCGATAATCTTCCCAGACGACTTTTATAAAAACCATAAAAATGAAAACTACCTTGAACTTAAAGAACTAGAACTTTTTAAAAATGGAATCGGTCTAATGGATGGTGGTATTACCGATAATCAAGGGATAGGCAGCATAATTAATGCCTATGAAAGCAGCTTTTTTAAGAATAAAATGGATTTGTTATTGGTAAGTGATGTTTCTAGTTCTAAAATAGCTGTTCCCTACCAACCAGAATCAGAGCAAGTGGAAGAAAGTTCTAAAATCAAAATGATCGTAGGATTTATTTTGAACTCCATAAAAGTATATGGATTAGCTTCCTTTTTACTGGTGTTGGGTTTGTTACTTCCTGTACTTTCTTATTATGAAGTTACGTCTAGATGGATAGAGAACTTACTATTGGTGACTTCTGGACTGTTATTAGGCTTAGGGATTGTTACGGTGGTATTAGGAGTGGTCACCCACCGCATAAAAGATACCCTAATTGATTTTATGAGTAAACAATTTAAGAAGGTTCCACAAGATTTGCAAGACAATGTATTGATTTTTGAGAACCTTGAATTTAATTTAGTGGTAAAAATGCTCAAAGAGCGTATTAGCTCCAGCTTTTTAATGATTTATGATATTTTTACCAAGCAACTGCGCCGCATCAACTACGATTTTTTATACAAGCAAAATGCTTCTCTTAACGGAATTGTAGTGACTTCTTTGATCCATAAGTTTAATGATAACTTTAAAAAATATAATCCGTTAGAAATAGGTGATTTAAAGTTGGCAGAACCATCGGTTGCCTTAAGAGAAGTGGCTTTACACGCTTCAGAAACAGGAACGCAGCTTTGGTGGACAGAGAAAGATAAAGAGCTCAATAGAATGGATAAGCTTATTGCTACGGGTCAATTCACGACTTGCTACAACCTGCTGGTGCACATATCACAATTAGAGAAAGAAGGAATAGACATCAACTGTCTAAAAGAATTGAAACAGCAACTCATCACTGACTGGACCGACTTTAATAAAGATGCATTTATGATGATGCCATAAAAAGAACGCTGCGCTGCTGGGTCAAGAAGTAAGAAACAGGAGACAAGAGTAATGGGATAAGGAAGACGAAAAGAAGTCGCTTTCTCTACGAGAAATCTCATGACATCGAATCCTACTTTTGTTTTTCCATAAAATTTGGGCTCTAGGCTTTAAAATTTAAGAAAGCAATCTGTTCCCAAATTTATCTGGGATTCATAGGGATCAAAATAATCAATATACCGACGAAAGAGGCAAGAAGTAAGTAATAGCTATTATCTAAACCCTTACCTTTTTTATTCTAAAATCCAGCAGCGACAATAGCCTTTACCCTGTATGATCTATAAAGCTCATACAAAATGAAAAAGGTGGACCTTTCAAAAAACAGCTCTATCCTTGCAACGCTACGCTTGCTTTACATTTAGGACAAGCGATAGAGGTACGGGTCTTTAAATCTTTAGGAAGAAAACTTATGGCAGTCCCGCAATCTGGGCAGGGAATAAGGGTTGTCTTTTGTTTTTTAAGCTTAGTGAACTTCTTGAAAAGTTCTAGTTGTTCTTGACCTAAATCTGTTTTTTCTTCTAGTCCCAACTTTACATCGCAGTTAGAACACGGAAAAGTTACTCCTTTTAGGAATTCTTCTGTGTTTACCGCTATTGGTATTAGGCAGTTAGGGCAGTCTATGTTATTCAGCATTTGATTTGTTTTTTAGAAATGAGTGCCGCTTTTTTTGGGAGTTTTAGACCACTTTTTTTCCTTTATTAAGCTAAAGTCTTCAATAATAGTAAAAGCCACAGCTCAACAGAGAGAAAGTGGAAAAAAAATCTAAAAAGCCTTAAAGCTAGATGCTTTGAGTACATTTTGAAACCATACAAATATATACCTATGCATCACAACTAAATGGAAATAACAAAAATCATAACGTGCCTATATCAAGAGTTTATTAAAAATTCACTGCCTGCATTGTCGCAACCTTATTTTACCCCAATACTTTTATAACAGTCGCCATAGATCTAAATTAAATAGACGTAATAGCTTTATAAGCATACCATCACGCGGCTGCGCCGCAGAAAACTCAATATCCGTTTTTATTCTGTGTACACCTCAACGACACTATTCCTGCTAGAAGTATAAATTTAAAGATTCCGATCTATCAAAAAGCAATTAGAAAAATAGGTTAGGATTTTACCATCAAAGATGGTTGTAGAAAGTATCATGCGATTCAGGAGATCGGTTTTCCTTATCATAGAAATCATGGTGTTCAAACTGATTACTGTCCATAAAAGAGGGAATTGTAGGTCACAGTGATTCTTTGGGTGGTGCTTCGACAAGACTGGCCTTTTATTTATGCGCCGAACAAAATTCAAGATCGCAATAAAGATAAGTTTGCCTTGCATAGTGATGTTAGAGTGGAGGAGAATCACTAAAACACGCAATGAGGAAGGTAGCCTTTTTATTTTTTACCCTTGTGCAAGGTTCCTGGAATACAAATCTAAATAGATTCAAGGAGATGCTACATCCCATGCATAAAATCACGTGCTTTATCACGTCACGAATAGACTCCAAGGTAACGATCGAGATATCACCGCCCACTTTGTCATGCTCCGTTTAATACGTATATTGCTAAGAATACAAGATCAAAAACACACCTATCATTATACCAGCAAGCGGAATCAATTTCTTTCGCTTATTTTTCTCTTTAAAGATAAGTCCGCCTATCACCACGGCAATGATGAGCTGGCTGCGTTTTATGGCACTGAGTAACAGGATCAAAGCTTCTGGATCTTGCAAGGCTTTGAAATAGAAATAATCGGCGATCTGTAAAAGGATGCCTACCGCTGGAATGCTCCATCTAAATTTAAAGTCTTTTCGTTTTTGAGCATAAGGAAACCAAGTAATGGATAAAATAATTAGAAGAATCAAAATGGTATAAAAGCAAAACCAAAATTGCAATGTCTGCGGATTGAGCGTCAATGTCTGAACTAAAAACTTATCGTACAAACCGCTGCAGGATCCCAAAAAGGTAGCTCCTATAATCGCAAAAATCCATTTATTACTCTTAAAATCAATCCCTTCCTTTTTACCTATTCTAGAATATAACAACACCGATAGAATGATCATAAAAAAACCGATCCATTGATAGGTGTTTGGTGCTTCTTTATAGATAAAAATAGCTCCTATAAAAGTAAAAAAAGGTGCTGCAGATCGTATGGGTGTAACAATGGTGAGCGGTAAATGTTGGAGCGCTTGATATGCAAGAATCCAAGATCCTGCCATCATCATAGATTTGATACCTATAAAACCATGAGTAGATAATGGAATATGTTCTATATAAAAGCCTAACTCCTTTGTCGCTTCTGGATAAAAAATAGAGCTTATATAAAAAGGCGCTATCAATAAGAACCCTGCGATTAAAGTGCCTAATAATACCGGAAAAGCCTCATTTCCCTGAACCGCATGTTTTTTACACAGGTTGTGTAATCCTAAAAATAAAGCAGCCAAAAGACCTAAATACATCCACATCGCGCGAAGATAGTTTTTTGAAGATATTCCCTTGATACATTACGTAAAAGAAGGAGGGAAAACGCGGGTTTGAATTACTTGTGACTGTTGTTCCTTGTCATAACAAGTCGCAGGAGGCCTATGTTCTATAGAATATTATCCGTAAAGTTCTACTGTTACCTTTTTAGAGGTTCTGTACTAGTGAGGAACGGCTCAACTGCAGCAGACATAGATAGCTATAAAAACGGAATAGCAAAATGAAAATAACGCTCATAAAAAAGTCCCGCGATTCTAAAATAGAATTGCGGGACTGATTTAAATATCAATAAGTGTTATTTAATGATTACTTAGGCATTAAAACTTTGTTGATAACGTGTACGGTTCCATTTGAATTCTCAATGTTAGCCATTACAACTTCTGCTGCATTTCCATTTTCATCATGAATAAAAACCTTACCATCTTCAGTAGTACAAGCTAATTCTCCGCCTGCTACTGTCTTAACAGTTGCTTTTCCACCATTCTCTTCGATTAGTGCCAATACATCTGCAGCCTTAATGTCTCCAGAAACTACGTGGTAAGTTAGAATACCTGCTAACTGACTTTTATTTTCTGGTTTTAATAATGTTGCTACTGTTCCTTCTGGTAATGCATCAAATGCATCATTGGTTGGAGCAAAAACGGTAAATGGTCCTTCACTAGATAATGTTTCTACTAAATCAGCTGCTTTTACAGCTGCTACTAATGTTGAAAGTGCTTCTGTTGCAATTGCAGTTTCTACGATTGTTTTGTTTAATTCTGACATAAATTTATTTTTAAATTAATAATATACCCCTTGGTACGCGTGGGCTTTTACTAACTTACCTTTCTTAACTAGGCTTTAACGAGAAAGGAATAAAATTGGGAAACTTTAAGTATACCAAAAAAAAAATCGAGATTCTATTTTAGAAACTCGGGGTCGACATTAGTATTATAAATTCCCAATGTTTATTTTTTAGCTAATTATAAAGCATTGATTGCAGGAATTGTAGCGTTTCAAATGGTAGATGGTAGCATAATTACGTGTGCGTTATTTAGATTTTTAACCCTTACAAATACTTTTTCTCCATTTGGTGAGAATGCCAGAAATTCACCCTCTGAAATTGCAACACTTACTTTGCCTTTATTCTTTTCAATAAGTGCTCATACATCTGCTGCTTTAACATCAAGAGCTGTGATCTGGTATGTTTAGATACTGGCGCAATTTAAAAAGACAAATCAGCTGAATACAAAGGAGTATGTTACCGTAACTTTTTTAATACTGCCATCCTTCTATTATCAAACCCACCTATTTACGTGATTAAAATAATTATTTTAATCTCTAAGCCTTTTAGAGCCCGTAAAACTTGAATTACTAGGCAACTCAAATATTTCTAGATTAAAATAAGGAACCGCTGCTATAAGATGATCAAATATATCTGCCATGATGTATTCATAATTCTTCCAACGCTTATCACTGCTAAAAGCGTAAATTTCGATTGGGATACCTTGGCTGGTGGGAGCCAGCTGGCGCACCATGATCATCATCTCTTTGTTGATACCAGAATGATTTTCAATATAGGTTTCCATATACTTTCTAAAAACACCAATGTTGGTTAGGTTACGTCCATTTAAAAGTAACTCTTCATTGATCTTTTGATCTTTGTTATAAGCTTCAATATCAGAATTTCGCATTTCCAAATAGGCCGCAATGAGGTCGATTTTTTTTAAGTTGTTCACCTCGTCTATAGATAAGTAATTGATGCTATCTAACTTAATGTTTAAAGATCTTTTAATACGTCTACCCTCAGAACTTTCCATACCTCTCCAATTCTTGAAGGAATCAGAAATCAAAGCATAGGTAGGGATTGTTGTTATTGTTTTATCAAAGTTTTGAACTTTTACGGTAGATAAATTAATTTCTGTTACATCACCATCAGCCCCATATTTTTCAAAAGTAATCCAGTCCCCAATACGCACCATGTCATTTATAGAGACTTGTATACTGGCTACAAAACCTAATATAGTATCTTTAAATACAAGAATAATAACCGCTGAAGCAGCACCAATAGTTGTAATAAACTGTATAAATTCTATTCCTGTAATAATGGCAAAAGCAGCTAACACCCCTAATACCCAAACAAATATCATAAACACCTGTATGTAGCTGTCTATAGGTTTGTCTCTTAACTTAGGCAATGTTTTGAAATAGTCTTTAATGGTATTTAATAAACCTCGAGCGATCCATAATGCTAAAAAAATAGCTGATACCTGCAGACCTTTTTCCACCATATTTTGAAAATAGGTAAAATCAACAAAAATCACAGGAATAAATTCCAGCACTACAATTAAGGGTATGATATGCGCAATATTAGAGGTTACTTTGTTTTTTACGAGTAAGTCATCAAAATTTGTTTTTGTTTTAATCGTAAACTTCGTGAATAAGACGAGTATTATTTTTATGATGATCAGATCAATCAAGAATCCAAAAATTAATAGAGCAACCAATAGACTAAAAGCATTTAAATACTTTGCTATTGCCTCAGACATTCCTGATGTCACTAAATAATCGTACAAAAAGTGTTCTACATTCATAGCATCTTGTTTAGTAATTCTATAAATCTTCAAGTATAGAAATCAAAATAAGGTACAAAAATAGTTATCATACCATACAATGTATTCCTTTTACAAGTTTTATTTATGCGAACTTTGATAAACAAAACTTTTATTTGATACAATAGCCATACAAGAGCTTTAAGGTATAGATCAACTAATAATACATTTGTATTCGACAGGTATATTATCGTATATTTCGTCTGTCCGTTTGCCTTTTATAATAGTGCCGTAAACGTCTCAATGAATCCTCAAATTACCTATAATTAATCATTAATATCTTACCAATGAAATTTGCAGTTTTATCAGCCAGCCCTAACCTCTATTCTACAAAGAGAATTATCGAGGCAGGTAAAAAGAAAGGGCATGAAATGATCATAATAGATCATACGAAATGTGATTTAGTTATTGAAAAGAAGAAACCTATTGTCATATATAAAGACGAAGAAATACGAGACTTAGATGGAGTGATTCCACGTATAGGAGCTTCAGTTACCTTTTTTGGTACGGCAGTAGTACGTCAGTTTGAAATGATGAAAATTTTTACGGCTACAGAGTCGCAAGCTCTTGTGCGTTCTAGAGACAAATTGAGAAGCCTTCAAATACTAGCTAGAGCAGGTCTGGATTTGCCTAAAACAGTATTTAGTAATTACTCTAAAAATGTAAGCAACGTTGTGGAGAAGGTAGGTGGTGCACCATTAGTTATAAAATTATTAGAGGGAACCCAAGGTTTAGGCGTTGTATTAGCAGATAATAATAACTCTGCCGAGTCTATCCTTGAAGCTTTTAACGGTTTACAGGCTCGTGTGATTGTTCAGGAATTTATAAAAGAAGCAAAAGGAGCAGACATACGTGCGTTTATAGTAGATGGAGTCGTAGTCGGAGCGATGAAGAGACAAGGTAAAGAAGGAGAGTTTAGATCTAACTTGCACAGAGGTGGAACCGCAAATATCGTTCAGTTAACCGACGAAGAAGAAAATGCAGCTTTAAAAGCGGCCAAAGTAATGGGGCTCGGTATAGCGGGTGTCGATATGTTGCAGTCTGCCAGAGGTCCTTTAATTTTAGAGGTGAATTCGTCTCCAGGATTAGAAGGTATTGAAACTGCAACAGGTAAAGATATTGCCTTGCAGATTATTAAATATGTAGAAAGAAATGCCTAACAATAATATGGAGGTTCTAGGAAAAGTAATTTCTCGAGGAAAAGGTATTCAACTCAATTTGGATATAGCAAAACTGCACACACGTACCAATATCGAAGTACCCATTATTATTGAACGTGCAAAAGAACCTGGACCTACCCTTTTAATCACTGGTGGGATTCATGGCGACGAAATCAATGGTGTAGAGATCGTCAGACAAATAATTTCCAATGGGTTCCACAAACCTCAAAAGGGAATGGTTATTTGTATTCCCGTGGTCAATATATTTGGGTTCTTAAATCAGACACGTCAGTTTCCTGATGGTAGAGATTTAAATCGGGTTTTTCCTGGATCTAAAGGAGGTTCTCTAGCCAGTATTTTTGCCTATCATTTGATGAAGGAAATTGTACCCTTAGCCGATTTCTGTCTAGATTTTCATACGGGTGGAGCTAACCGATTTAATGCTCCGCAAGTTCGAGTTAACGACGGTGACGATGAAAGTTTAGAATTGGCTAAAGTTTTTGGAGCTCCTTTTATTATGAAATCAAAACGCAGGGAGAAATCATATAGAGACTCTGCCATTAAATTAGGTAAAAAGGTTCTTTTATATGAAGGTGGAAAATCCTTAGATATTAACAAATCTGTAACCAAAATTGGCGTTAAAGGAGCCTTAAATTTGATGCATCACTTAGGAATTAGAGATTTTACCGCAGCACTAAAGTCTGATTTAAAAGTTACTGATCCTATTATCGTGGATAGCTCTAAATGGATCAGGGCAGGATATTCCGGTATGTTTCGCAGCAATGCGGTTCTAGGTAATTTGTATGGCAAAGGTGATAAAATAGGTAGTATATCAGATCCTTTTGGTTTCTTTGAGAAAGATGTAAAAGCTCCTGTAAAAGGCTATGTGTTTTCTATAAATCATGCTCCTATTGTAAATAAGGGCGATGCTATCATTCATATGTCTCGAGAAAAATGATGGCTCTATAAAATAAAATATTGAAAAGCTTTCCATTTGCAAAGATATAGATGGTACGCTTAGTAATTGCTAGTTTTGCCTCGGGTAGCTCTTCAAAATTATCATCTACTCCTAATTTATGTCGATTCTTGGCAGCATTTGAGTTATTATTTATTGGACTCCATAAGATATTTGAGTGCTAATTCACTTCTTGCAGTAGGTGTTGAGATCGGAAATTGTTTCGGCTAACTTATCAGTGTTTTTTCCTCTAACAGCAGCTGTATTGCCTCCACTTAAATGTTGCTATATAACTGATGCCCATGAATTAGGCTATTCTAGCATTGGAATGTTTATGGAATCATGATTATGGAGCATTAGCGTTTAGTTCTTTT
>NZ_JBLIGN010000076.1:0-12496 GCF_047636915.1 Nonlabens sp.
GAAAATAAGTTTCTAACGGATAACCTTTTGAAAAATGGATTTAAAAGTGCTATTTTTTATCCTATAACTAAGTCTAAAAAATTAATAGGCGTATTAGAGATCGTGAGTAAAAAGGTGTTTGCGCTGAATAGCTTTAATGTTTTAAAGATAGAGAGCGTTGCGGGTTATATCAAAGCGGCTTTGATAAGAACAGAACAAGAATATCAAAATAGTATTAAGGCTTTGATCCAGACGGAGTGTACCTCTATACATCCCAGTGTGCAGTGGAAATTTGAGAGAGAAGCCAGAAGGTTGATAAAAGCTAAAGTTCACCATTTAAAATCAGAACCCTTTAAGGATATCGGCTTTCCAGATATTCATCCTTTATATGGACAGATAGATATCGTAGGAAGTAGTGATGCTCGTAATAAAGCTATTAAACAAGACTTATTGAATCAGCTGGACCAAGTTTGTGAAATATTTACTTTCGCAAAAAAGCATGAAAAATTACCTATTTATGATCAAATATCTTACAGAGTATTAGCCTATCGTAAAGACATAGATAACGATATCATAGATGCAAACTCAGAAAGAGATATTATAAAATTGCTTAGAGAAGAGATCAATCCAGTGATGAAGCACTTGCTAAAACTGCCTCTGGAGGTTTCAGAGTTAGTCAAGGGTTATCAAGCACAGGTTGAAACAAATAGTGGTGTTATTTATAAGGAACGCAATAATTATGACACTTCGGTTCAAGCAATAAATGAGGCGCTTACCAGCGCTATTGATAAGAGACAACAAGAGGCACAACAAATTTTCCCACATTATTTTGAACGTTTCAAAACGGATGGTGTAGAACACAATATCTATGTAGGAAGTAGTATTACGGTAGATCAAGACTTTAATGTAGTCTACCTTTATAACTTAAGATTGTGGCAATTACAGACCATGATTGAAATGGAAAACAAATTTTATTCCATACAAGAGAATCTACCTTCTGTGATAGAAGCAGCTAGTATGATTCTTGTTTTTGACAATACACTAAGTATTAGGTACCGAATAGATGAAAAGCGATTTGATGTAGATGGAGCTTATAACGCACGTTATGAAGTTGTTAAAAAGAGAATTGATAAAGCACACATCAAAGGAACGGAAGAGCGTATTACTAAAAAAGGGAAAATAGCCATTATCTTTACAGATAAAGAAACAGAAAGAGAATATTTGCGATACATCAGCTTTCTGCAACACAACAATCTGTTGGGAAAGGAAATAGAACACTTTGAACTGGAAGACGTTCAAGGTGTAGTTGGTTTAAAAGCTTTGAGAGTAAGCGTCCTTTATAACATAGAAATTACAGAAGGCACATTGAGCTATGACGATCTTGTTAAGGAATTACAGGTGTAGCACTAGCGTAATCTATGGTTGTAAATGCGATGATAAATGCCAAGACAGATGCGATGATTCCTATCATAAAAATCGTGTAAGTCCAACGCAGAAGCGTGTATTTTCTATTCAATACCACTCCTAAGGACCAGAGATCTTTTATTAAAGATTCATAAATTTCCTCTTTATCGTCGATCAAGCTCATCAGCGCTTTTTGATACCTTTGAAAAGGTACTTTATGAAAGTTTCCAAAGAACAATAAATTTACGTTTCTATTTTGAACTTGTTCATCAGTAAATTCGCCGCTTGTTATATTAGGTTTTGTGGACATAATAGACAAAATGATACTTGCGACAGAAAACAAGACCAAGATCAAGGTGGGCCATAGTAAATGCCTATTGCTCAGTTGTTCTAGTTTAGGAATTAAATTAGCCAGCGCAAGAGATATAATAATAGCGTTTACCGAGAGCAATATGTTTGCCTTAGTATCAGCGATATCACTAAGCTTGATGTGATTGCGCAATGTCGTTCTAAAAAGGGTCTGTATCGCTCTTTCAGGACTCTGGTTTTTAAGGTCAACTTTGGCTTTTTCTTTATCAAATTTCTTTTTCTTTTTCTTTTTTGCTTTGATAAGTTTTAGGAGGTTGTTGTTTTTTGAAGTGTTCCAGTTTTTTATGGCATAAGCCGTATAGTAGCGATGTTTCTCTGTAAAAACGTTAATGTTTTCTTTACGCCATTGTTTGTTAGTGTATTCACAACCACTCAATTTCATCTCTTGCTGAAGGAGTTCACTGGTTTCTTTGTAGTACTCTTTAGCAAAGTGAGAGGCATCTGCATCTCTTATAATTTCTTCTAGTGGACACTTAGGGGCACCATTAAATTTTGTAGCCATAATAAGACGTTTTACAAGGTCTTTTATTTCTGGCATTTCGTTTTGCTCTGTTAGAAATTCATCGGCAATACGCGCACTTTCTTCTTCGTGACCATCAGCTCCTTTTATATAACCGGTGTCGTGCAGCCAAGCAGCAAAAATAAGCGCTTTTTGCTCTTTAACACTGATTTGAGAATTATCGATAATTTCCTGTGTACTTTTAACAACCCGTTTTGTATGTGTATAGTTATGATATACATATTTAGCATCGAGTTGGTTTTTTAACAGATTTAGTACAAAATCATCAGTAATTTTAAAAATATCGCCCATTTTATAAATTTGTTGTTGCTAAAATTAATATGATTTCCACACTTATGATTAAAAATAACATTCTTTTATTACTTACAGCAATTATTCTTACTGGTTGTGCTAGCTTTAAGGCTCAATACAAAGAAAAAACTTCAGAATTCTTCCCTATTAAATTAGAAATTGAAAAGTCTTTTTATTTAATAGGTGATGCAGGTAAATCTCCTATCGGAGGAAAAAGCGACGGACTGCTTGCTCTAGAAAACTACATAAAGTATCAAGCTACAGACAAGGATTACCTTATATTTTTAGGAGATAATATTTATCCTACAGGTATGCCAGAAAAAGATTCAAAATTTAGACCCCTTGCTGAAAATCATTTGGACGCTCAAATAAATGTAGCAAAGTCGTTTAAAGGATCTACTATTTTTATTCCAGGGAATCACGATTGGTACAATAAAGGACTAAAAAATGTAGAACGAGAAAAAAAATACATAGAAGGAGCTCTTGATCATAAAAATATTTGGAAACCTAAAGTCGGCTGTCCAATTAGTAGTATCGATATAAGTAAGCGCATCCAACTTATCATCGTAGACAGCCAGTGGTATTTAACAAGATGGGATGATCACCCCACTATAAATGACGATTGTGATCAAATTAAAACGAGGGAACAGTTTTTCTTGGAAATTGAAGGCGAATTGAAGAAAAATCAAGATAAAACTATTGTATTTGCTTTGCACCATCCATTGTTTACCAATGGTGTTCACGGAGGTCAGTATGCAGCTACTAAACATTTATATCCTTCACAGTCTTCTTTACCATTGCCTGTATTAGGATCCTTAGCGACTCAAATAAGAACTAGCGGTGGCGTTAGCCCACAAGACAAACAAAACAAGCGTTACCAAGAAATGTCTGATAGAATTGCTACTCTTGCTCGCGCATCAGCCGCGCCTAGAATTATTTTTGCTAGCGGTCACGAACATACCTTGCAGTATATCGTAAATGAAAGTATACGTCAAATAGTTTCTGGATCAGGATCTAAACAAAGTTATGCCACATTAAGTAATGACGGTCTGTTTTCCTATGGAGGAATGGGTTTTGCAAGGTTGGACATCATGAAAGATGGTAGCAGTTGGGTACGTTACTTCGGATTTGAGAATGGTAAAGAAAAATTACTTTTCACCCATGAAGCTATAAAAGCCCCTGAAGAATTTGATGTAGAGACGCTGCCTGATAATTTTCCCGCTTTCGCGAAAGCGAGTGTGTATAATCGAGAAAGAGTCGTAAAAAGTGCTGTTTTTGAATCGGTTTGGGGAACAAAATACAGAGCCCTATACGGGACTAAAATCAATGCAAGAGTAGGAATTCTAGATTCTTTAAAAGGTGGATTAACAGTGGAAAGAGCAGGTGGCGGACATCAAACAAGGTCGTTGCGACTGGTAGATAAATATGGAAAACAATACAATTTGCGAGCACTTAAAAAAAGTGCTGTACAGTTTTTACAAACTACCGTTTTTAAGGAGAATACCGTAGCAGCATCCTTTGAGGATACCGCAGCAGAAGATTTATTATTTGATTTTTATACAGCTGCGCACCCTTATGCAGCACTTACATTACCTAAGTTAAGTGAGGCTATAGGTGTTTATCATACCAATCCAGAAATTTATTATGTACCCAAGCAAAAAGCATTAGAAAACTATAATAATGAATATGGTGATGAGCTCTACCTACTCGTAGAACGTCCAGAAGAAAACCACAAAGATCTTGATAGTTTTGGAAATCCAGACGATATCGAAAGTACAGCAGATTTATTTGAAAAAATACGTGAGGATGAGAAATATAGCATCGATCAACGAGCTTTTGTAAAAGCGCGTATGTTTGACATGCTTTTAGGAGATTGGGACAGACACCAGGACCAATGGAGATGGGCACAATTTAAGAAAGAGGGTAAAAGTGTCTTCAAACCTATACCAAGAGATAGAGATCAAGTTTTTTCCAATTTTGATGGAGCTCTTTTTGCTACACTGAGAACTATGATAGGTTTAACAAAACAATTTGCTACCTACGATGAAGAGCTAGATAATGTAAAATGGTTCAATACTGCCGCCGCTTATTTAGACCGCACTCTTGCTCAAGAAGCCGATAGAGATATGTGGATTTCACAAGCGCAATTTATTCAAGATAATCTAACTGACGAAGTTATAGAAGCCGCTTTCAAAGAACTTCCTATAGAAATTTATCCAGATCAAACTACTCAAAAGATCATCACGAACATGAAAATACGCCGTGGTAACTTATTGAAAATAGCAGAGCGATATTACGATTACCTGTCTGACCTCGCTATCGTGACGGGAACAGATAAGGATGATTTTGTCGTGGTAGATCGGGTAGAGGATGGTAAAACCAGAATAACCATCTATAGAAACAAAGACGGAAAAAAAGCTGATGTTGTTGTAGATCGCTTGTTCCTAAAAGAAGATACCAAAGAGATATGGGTATATGCACTGGATGATGACGACATTATTGAAGCTATAGGGGCAGGAAAAAATCGAATCAAGGTGAGAATTATAGGTGGTCAGAACAATGATATTTATGATTTAGAGCAAGGAAAGTCCATATCCATATATGATCATAAATCAAAAGAGAATACGTTTAAAAACAAATCAGGAGCAAGAATCAGATTATCAGATAGTTATGATAGAAATCTATACGACCCTAAAAAAAGTATTAGTAAATCAAATGTAGCAGTACCGGCTATAGGATTTAATCCAGATGATGGGTTCAAGATCGGCTTACAAAACACCTATACGGTAAAGGGTTTTAATCGCAATCCTAACACAAGAGTACACCAATTCAAAGGGGGCTATTATTTTGCAACAAGAGGTTTTGACCTTACTTATAAAGGAACTTTTGCAGGGGTATTCAATCAAATGAATCTAACCGTAAAAGCGAGGTTTTCTGGACCTATGTTTGCAGAGAACTTCTTTGGTTTAGGTAATGAAACAGTAAATAATGACGACGACTTAGAGTTTGATTTTAACCGCATAAGATTGAGCGAACTTTCAGGAGGTATAGGAGTTAGCTACAAGGGTGAGTACGGTTCTCATCTAAAAGGAGGTATTGAAGTACAAAGTTATCAAGTGGAAGCTGATGAAGGTAGGTTTCTAGAATCAGAATTTGCAAATCCATCTTCTAATCCAGATTTCTTTGAACGTAAATGGTTTGTGGAGATTAACGGCGGTTACAATTACGAGAGTTACGACAATAATTTAAACCCAACAAGAGGAATGATTTTTGACCTTGTAGCAGGAATCAATGCAGATAAAGATGATATTGGGAACACCTTTGGTTATATTAAGCCTCAGCTAGGTTTTTATAACGCATTGAATCGCGATCGCAAATTGGTTCTTAAAACGCTGGCACAAGCTACTATCAACATAGGAGATAGTTATGAGTTCTATCAGAGCGCTCAAATAGGGCAAAATAACGGTTTAAGAGGTTATCGTACGCAACGGTTTTCTGGAGAAAGTGCTTTTGCTAGTTCGATAGATGTAAGGTATAGTTTCAACGAATTCAAAACGGGGGTTGTTCCCTTACAGATGGGAATATTTACTGGAGTTGATGTCGGACGAGTTTGGCAAGATGGAGAAGACAGTAATAAATGGCACAATAACTTCGGTGGCGGTTTTTGGGTCAACAGTTCTGAAGCTATAGGGGCTACATTTAATCTGTTTACTGGGGAAGATGGACCAAGATTTAGTTTTCAGTTGGGATTTAGTTTTTGATGAGTTACGGATCAGGGTTTTTATAATAATTATAAAGCTTTTGCTGTAATTACTGGGAAGGCTTTATTTTTACAATATGAATATGAAAGGATCCATTTATTTGATTGCTTTGGGTAGTATTATTGTTTTGTTAGGTGTAGTGATGTATTCCACTGAAATCGTTGGAGCAAAGGGTATGATTCTGATAGGCTTTCTAACAGAGCTTATAGGTGTCTATTACTACTGGCGAAATAAGAAAAAGAACTAATATTTTTAAATTAGTTGTTGAAGAATGAGTTTTTATCAAGCTGCTCATTCAAGCTTCCCATGGACGTATTCCATAATTTAACGGACTCCATTCGAATTTTATTTATTTATAGGGGCTTTTTTTTTAAAATTTGTAGAGCACTCCTTAGCAATAATTTATAATCCAACTGTTTTAGTTCCTTTATTCCTGAACAAAGGAATATCTTAAGTAGTGCGATCTAAGCTTGAGTTTTGCTATAAAGGAATTCTTTTTTATCCAATTGTCATCATAAAATTGAACTGTATTTATACTGCGATTTCATATAGCACAGGCGACTATGCATATGTTTTATTACCAAACTGGACCAAGCATAATTCAAATGTTTCAACACAATTTTTAAAAATTAATTTGGTAGTTCCTCTAGACAATGCTAACTAAAAATATTTAAAAGCCCCTTTTGTTAGCTCCTGATTGTAGTGAGGGTATTGTTTTATATAGAATCGGATTCTTTTTCACTATTTCTCATTAATCCCTTTGCCTGTCCCTTCCAATCGTCGCGGTGTATTCTTCCCGGGAAAAACTCGATGACTTTGGTAATAGCTCTTATATCGAGGTCAGTCATTTGACAGAGTTGCGAATAATTATAAATGCGTACGGTGTTTAGTTTCTCTTCTACCAAGCTACTTATTCCTGCGATCTTTGTAAAATCATCTCGATGGCTTTTATTACCAAAACCTATATGTGTAAAGTCTATAGTTTTATCCGCCATTTTACTTTTCACTTCTTCACTTAGTTTTCCTATTCTTTCTCGTGTTCTTAAAGCTCTTAAGGCTCCAGATGTTGAGGTGTTAGATATTTCAATGTGATTTATATCTTCAGACGTGTCAGTTGCTGTAGATTTTGGACTTTTTAAAGATTGGTTTCTGATGTTATTTTTATTTTTGAACTTCAGAGTTATTTTTTTATTAATTCCATAATAGCCAAAGAAGTACCCTATTAAAAAGGCGACAAATAGCATAGCAATGATAATAAAGAGTAGGGTTAGATTGTTTTCTATAATTTTCATCTCTATTTTATTTTACAGTTATGACAATACATTTATAATTTCGATTTGTAGACACAAGTTTTCTATCATTTAAATACATTTCATGCTAAAATTAGGAATTCCTGATGGAGTACTAATTCTTTTTATTGTCCAGGAAATTACCTCAGCAATAGAAATATCATTTAACGTGTTACCTATAGAATATGCAGGAGCGTATACTTCTGTGTTTTTACTAGGGCTCTCTTGCAGTTTCTCTTTTATCTTACTGATGTAAAAAGTAACTGCTTGATCCTTATAAAAATAAGCTTTTTGATAACGAGAAATGATTTTTTTATAGCTAAAAGGAAAGGAAGGATTGCTTTTAATCCTTTTCATTCTAGTACGTTGTGCAGAGGCGTTAGATGAAGTATCAAGTGGTAAATAATTAGTTCTCGTTATTTCCATATCAACGTCTCTTTTTGCGGCACCGTCTTCAAATTCTACATTATGAAATGAATCTGTTGTTTTTATTTTAGTGGTATCGATTCCTATTTTTAGAAGGTACTCTCTCAAGTAATCGGCTCTTTTTTTGTCGGAAGAAGGATCTTCTTCTAGAGAACTATAGCCCTTTATACTTACGACAGCATTGCTATCAATAGCAGCTATTTTTTTAATCTCTTTACCATAACGAAGGCACCCATAAGTGGTTTTTACTTGAGGGTGATTTTTATAAAGGAAGTAATATAAAATAAATAATAGTACTATAGTGTTTGAACTGCCATAAAAAGCAAATCGCTGCGCATTGCTATTTGTAATGATAACGTCTATTGGTTTGGACTTTAAATCAGGTATAGGGTCTAGTTTCTTTTCAGAAACTCCTTTATCACTTTCAGTAAACGAAGACTGCATATTTTTAATCTCGACTCCATCATTAGAAAGGGTATCATTTTTAATAATCGGCTTTTTATCTAGTCGTTCTTCAGTGACGGTTTTATTATCGACCGTAAAAACTTCTTGGGTAACTCCATGATTTTTTGTAGTGTCAAAGAAAAAATAATCTCGCACAAGCAAACAGGCTACACCGCAGAGTATAAGTATAAGAAAGCCAGACCAAAAAAAAATCACTATAATAATATTTCTATAAATATAGTCTGTAACTGTCCAACAACTAGCATTTTGAACTATTCTATAGGAATTTTGATTGTAGCTCTGGTGTAGGAATCATACAGCTTTCCTTTTTACCAAACCAGCGGTATCTGTTTCTGGCAATGAAATCGTAGACTGCATCTGTGATAAAATTAGGAATAATTATCAAAGAGTAGAGGAGCGGCCATAAACCGCCTAAATGTCTTGATATATTCAATGCTGCGGTAGCTTTAGCAAAAGCGGTATTGTCACTAACCAAAACGATAGAGTCTATTTTAGAAGGGTCAATTTGATGTTTTAAAAGCAACTTCTTACCGACTTCACTTTCCAAAGGGGCAAATCTAAATCGGTCGTTTTTATCCCGTTTTATGAGGAACAAAATAGCACCGTTGCACAAATTGCAAACACCATCAAATAGCACTATGTCATGATTTTTTTCCATTTATATGGGTATCTATGTAACATTATTAACCTTAATAAAAGCCTTACTCTTTAAAACTATACTTTTCAATACAAGCGATCATATATAAAAACAGCCCTTTTTAATTGCCACAAATAGTTGAGTTCAACAATTTTAGGTTCGTAAGCGTTAAACCTTGGTTCTACTTCCAGTCGCTAATTAGTCAGTTACCTACTTTTTCTAACTGTTCAATAGGAGCAATAGTGGTGAAAAACCCGTAATTGATCGTTACTTTTCCTCTTTCAATGGTATCCACAGTACCTACCGACTTAGATCCAGCTAGTTTTACTTTGTCGTTTATTTTAAGAACTACTTTTGGTTTTAGGTCTTCTTCTTTTACGAGGGATACTTTAGCCTTAATCTTTTCAGTTCTGATTTGTTGCACCTTTTGAATGACTTCATTTTCTACCTGTTTTTGCTTTCCTTTTTGTACCGCTTTAGGAGTTTCTTTTTTGTTTGTTGCTTTAGGCTTGCGTTTTACATTTTCTGTGATGACTAATTTCATCAATTCGTCCAGCAAAAGCTTTTTCTTTTTATTATTTTCAAAATTTTCTGCAAGATTATCAAACTTCTTACCTAATTGTATAAAACGTTGGTAACCATCATAAAGCTCTTGAAAATCTTGAAGTTTTTGATGCACGCGTTCTTGTGTATCTTCTAGTTTTGTCGCTCGTTGAGTTGTAATTACTTCTTTATCGCGCAAGCTGTCATTGTTGCGCCGCAAGCTGGAACGCTCTTTCTGTAAAGCGGCAATAGATTTATCAAAACGAATTTTGCCCCGTTCCACCTTTTTCTTTGCTTTATTGATTAAAGAATAAGGAATCCCGTTTTTTTGAGCCACTTCAAAGGTAAACGAGCTACCAGCTTCTCCCAACTGCAATTGATAAATGGGTTCTAGGGATTGAGAATCAAACAACATGTTAGCATTTGTCATTTGAGGAAGCTCGTTGGCGAGCATCTTTAAATTTGTATAGTGCGTGGTGATGATCCCGTAGGACTTACGGTCATTTAGTTCTTCAAGCATACTTTCTGCCAGTGCACCTCCTAATTCTGGATCAGATCCAGTACCAAATTCGTCAATTAAAAAGAGTGTTTTTTCATTAGCAGTATTTAAAAAGCCACGCATGTTTTTTAATCGATAACTGTAGGTGCTTAAGTGATTGTCAATACTTTGATTGTCTCCTATATCAGTAAGAACATGATCAAAAATGCAGATTCTGCTTTTTTCATGTACAGGTATTAACATTCCTGTTTGGATCATGAGTTGAAGCAAACCTATTGTTTTTAAAGTAATCGATTTTCCGCCAGCATTGGGTCCAGAAATGACAATAATTCTATTTTCTGGAGCCAGTCGTATCGTTTGCGGGTAGGTTTTTTCTCCACGGTCATTGTTTGCTACCCACAATAAAGGATGGTAAGCATCTACTAATTCTAGCTCTTGATGGGTTACCATCATAGGCAGGCAACCGTTTATTTTACGGCCGTATTTAGCTTTTGCAGCGATGACATCTGTATGGGTCAGATATGTTCTATATTCTTTAAATTCAGGGATGAACGCACGTAAAAAATCAGTCAGTTCTTTGAGGATTCTCTGTATTTCTTCCAGTTCTTCTATTTCTAATTCTGACAGCTTTCTCGAAAGCGTTAATACACGCTCTGGCTCGATGTAGGAGATGCTTCCAGTCCTGGAGCTTCCCATCATTTTACCTTTTACCTTGCGTCTGTACATCGCTTTTACTGCAAGAACACGGCGGTTTTCTACCACACTTTCCCTAATCTCGTCGAGATAGTCCAACTGTCCATAATGACTTAACGCCTGGCCAAAACTACCATTAAGTTGGCCCCGAACGGTATTCATTTCGCGTCTTAGATTTTTTAAAAGTGGTGAAGCATTATCCTTTATCTCACCAAATCTGTCCATAACAAGATCCACTTGGGTAGGAACTATTTCATTGTAAGCTATAGGTTCCAGTCGTTTGAATAGCTGAGGGAAGTATTCCTGTAGCTTTTTGAAAAACTTGATGTGTGTGTTCACTGTGCGCGGCAATACAGCCAGTTTCCTAATACTGTCTTTATCCAGTGTGCTGTTTTCAATTCCTAACAACTGAAGTTCTTTTTCTATAAGATCAAAACCGTGATTAGGAATACTGTGTTCACTAGAAAAGGACCAAAGATATTCACTCGTGTAAGCGAGCTCTCGTTCTATTAAGAATCTTGAAGTTTGTGGTTGTAAAGCGTTGATGGCAGTTTTTCCGTCTTCGGTAACACAATAAGCGCTGGCTTGCGATAGTACTACGTCAAATTCTAAATCCTGAATCGTTTTTGTGGATATGTTTTTCATAAAAGCTCTACAAAAATAAGCTAGTAAGGAATGGTTATGGACCGGTTTTGCAAGAAATTAAGGAAAGAGGTTGAAAAAGAGTTAAGAAATAAAAAAAAAGAGTCAAGATGGTCGGTAAAGAGGAAAAGGTAAAGCCAAAATATCGAATTGTAATTTAGGACACATGGATATTTAAATCAAAAAACAGGAAAAAAGAAAACGACAAAAATGTAGGGAACGCCACAATAGATAGCTAAAAGATAAAAGACCGCTAAACTTCAAACAACAATAAAAAAAACAAACGCTCAAGAACGACTCCTAAATGCTCTTATGAAAATTCTACGGGTTACAGTAATTGCAATACATAGGATCTTCACTTGTCTTTTTATTGGGATACATCGCTTCTTTTGAATACCCGCAGTGTTCGCATTGATAAATAAGGCTCAAGGTGGATGAGGTTGCCTGGCCGCATAAGCCACATTCTAGTCCTTTTTTCACATCTATTACGCCAAAACCAGGGACATGACATTTGGGACAGCTGGATGTTATCTTTTCAATCAATTTTTTGGTAGCTTTTTGTATAACGAGCATTCTGCTAGGGTTGTACATCGCTCTCATATCTGTCTCTATATAAGTGGAGTTTGATGTTTCGATGAGTTTGTGGAAGGCTTGTTTTAATTGCTCTATATCTGTTATGCCTTTGACGATATCTGTAGCGTCACTTTTTGATTTCCGAAGTATGAGGCCATGAGAGGGAAATTTTACAGATTGAGCAAAATCCATTAATTCTTTTTCTGTTTTAATTTTGTCAGCAGCAAAATTGGTTTCTAGACTCAATTCTCTGACAATAATCTCTAGGTTGTTTATTTTATCAATAAATATTAAAATCTCATCATCAGCACTGGCAAAAAACACGGAAGGATGAGACCCAAACGATCCTTCACTGGCTATTCCTAGATCACAATTACTCGCTTCCATAGCCATCAAGCACTTTTG
>NZ_JBLIGN010000077.1:0-11749 GCF_047636915.1 Nonlabens sp.
CCTGCTTATTTGAGACAAGGTGTAGAATTAGATAAATTACCACAAGAAGGAGATAGATCAAGAACGACCCTTTCTACGGATGAGAATAACGAGATTCAGCTGCGATCGAATAACAATTCTTTTTTACATGATAATGTAGATTAGAAATAGGACTTGTAAATTGCAAAGACCCAAATACGGCTATGGTATTTGGGTTTTTTATGGCACAACTAATTCGTATTTTTGATAGCAATTAGATGGGTTTTACACTTAATTCTGTAAGAAAATAACAAAGTATAAATAGAGCTTTTGCCGTGTTTACTAATATAAAAGTAGGTGATGCAATTTATAACCACCACACTTTAAATTTAATTGGGTATTAATGAGTAGGGTTCATTACAATAGGTATAATGTAAATGCTACAACTTTTGATAGGAGTAGCCTAAATAGAAAAGAAGATTATGAGTTTAGAGAAAGATATCATGACCGCCATTAAAGAGGCGATGAAAGCAAAGGATCCAATAGCACTTGCTGCATTAAGAGCTGTAAAGAGCGAAATTTTATTAGCTAGAACTTCTGGTGTAAGCGCCGATTTATCAGAAGAAGATGAAATCAAACTGATACAAAAGCTTGTAAAGCAACGCAAAGACAGTGCGCGTATATTTTCAGAGCAACATAGAGAAGACTTATCAGAGCCAGAAATTGCTCAAGCAGCAGTTCTAGAAAAGTTTTTACCAGAGCAAATGAGTGAAGAAGAAATTACTAAAATTGTTTCTGAGATCATTGCAAAAATAGGGGCGGCAGGAATGAAAGATATGGGTAAAGTCATGGGAATGACAAATAAAGAGCTTGCTGGAAAAGCAGATGGAAGAACTATAAGTACAGTTGTAAAGTCACAACTAACTTAGTCTTAACCGTGATTTAATCTTAAAAGTAGCTGCAAGAAATTGCAGCTACTTTTTTTTTGCACTATGGAGATCACATACTGATGTTTCTAGAGAAGAGAAGTCGAGAGGCTTCTCTTTTTATTTAAAAATTTATGTATAGAGTTGTTCGTTGGCACTTTAAACGTTGTTCTGTGTCCGTCAGGCAGCTGTTTTTCTATTGGACCATTTAAACCAAGCAATACCTATAGTTGCAGCAACTACAGAGGCTGTTATTATGCCCACTTTTGCTATCTGAAGCAGCCTCTCATCGTTTAAAGAAAGCTCTGCGATAAAAATAGACATGGTAAATCCTATACCGGCCATCATGGATAATCCACCTATGTCACTCCAGCGAATGTCTTTAGGTAATTCACCTAAATTGGATGTTACTATTATAGAAGAAGCGCCTAAAACACCTATCAATTTACCCAAACAAAGACCTACAATGATACCAATGCTGATGGGGTGTAAAAGCATCCCTAAGACATCTCCTTTTAATGTTACCCCTGCATTTGCTAACGCAAACAATGGCAATATATAAAAATGAACTAGGGGGCGTATTTTTTGTTCCAGACGCTGCAGGGGAGAAAGGATTTTTTTACTATCATTTATTATTTCAGTAATAATTCCTACTTGGTTTTCTTTAAGAAGCTTATGGTCTGTATAGGAAGTGTCGGAGAGTTGTGTAGCTCTCTTTTTAATTCTAGTAATAAAAGTTGATTCGTTAATAATAGATCGAGCTGGAATGCAAAAGGCTGCCAGCACTCCTGCTAAGGTGGCGTGCACCCCAGACAGGAAAAGAGCAAGCCATAACCCAAAAACTCCAAATATAAAGTAAAACCATACGTTTCTGACTCCCATAAGGTTTCCTGCGAGCATTATAGAGAAATAAATTCCTGCGGCTAATAGGTTGCTTATATCCAAGCTACCACTTAGAAAAAAGGCTATAATTAAAATAGCGCCTATATCGTCTGCAGCCGCTAAAGCGGTTAAAAATGTTTTAGAACTATCAGATACTGCCTTCCCAGCCAAAGCTAACAAGCCTATTGCAAAAGCAATATCTGTTGCCATAGGAATTCCCCATCCATTTGCTCCTTCACCATTATAATTGAACAGTATATAGAGGAGCGCGGGTACTACCATCCCTCCTAGGGCACTTATTAGAGGTAGAGATGCTTTTTTTACGGTAGAAAGCGCACCTACCATAAACTCTCTTTTTACCTCAAGACCTACCATAAAAAAGAAATAGGCCATCAAAAAATCGTTGATCCAATAATGCAATGATTTAGTTAACTCAGATCCTTCAAAGCCTATAGTGAGTTTGATATTCCATAAGTCATGATACGATTGAGACCAAGGGGAATTTGCCCATGCCATAGCAACTACTACCATAACAAGTAAGATAATACCTAAAGATGAGCCTGTAGTGAAGAAGTTCTGGGTCAATTTTGAAAGTCTCTTGGTGTAATCTTTTATCATTTTATTGATTTGGATGAATTTCTAAGTTAGGCATTTAAAAGCTAAACGTTCCTAAGGTATTCTTAGAATTGGTTGGAGTGTAAAGGAGTGCACTGTTCCTGTGGAAAATAAATGCTCTCGCGGTGTTTGTGATTGTTTCGCTTTCGCGAAAGCGGAACCGCATTCGTAAATGACCTAATGAATTTTTTATTTATTCTTGTGCAACCCAGTCAAAATATTTTGCGGTAATTTGATCTTTATTTTCTAAAATATATTCTTTAAAAGCAAGAGCCGCTGGAGAAAGTTTTTTCTTCTTAAGCCATATCAAATTCCATTGCGTTTGGATAGGCAGTCCTTCATAAGGAATCATATGAATGTCTCCTCTATCTATCGCGTTTTTAATCCCTATCAGAGGCATAATGGAATAGCCAATACCCGCAATTACCGCTTGTTTAAGTGCTTCATTTGAGGTCAATTCGATTTTTTTATTGGCCATTAAGTTTTTACCTTGGATAAAGTTTTCCATGGCATTTCTAGTGGCAGAACCTTGTTCTCTATACAACAAAGGTTCGTGAGAAAAAATCAGTTCTTTTTTGCCTTTTCTGTTCTGTTCTCTATCGGTACTGCCTACCAAATACAGCTCATTTTTCATAAGAGGTAAGGTGTTGAGATCAAGATGTTCAGGTAAAACAGACACTAAGCCAAAATCAACTCTATTCTCTTCTAGATCATGAATGACATTTTTTTTATTAGTCACATCCATTGAAAAATCTACCCCACTGTGCTCTTTCAAAAACCCAGAAAGGAAGTATGGCATCACGTATTTACCGGTGGAAACAATGGATAGCTTTAGTTTACCTGCTAGTTTGCCTTGATATTGATTAGTCTTATGGTCTATGGTTTCGACCTCTTCCAAAATTCGCTTTGCTATGTCTGCTATTTCATGGCCAAAGTCTGTTACATAAAGCTGCCTTCCTATAACTTCACTCAATGGAATTGGAAACTGCTCTTGAAATTTTTTGAGTTGGATGGAAACAGCCGGCTGAGTAAGAAACAATGCTTCTGACGCCTTAGTGACACTTCTTTTTTCTAC
Source organism: Nonlabens sp. (assembly GCF_047636915.1). GTDB lineage: Bacteria > Bacteroidota > Bacteroidia > Flavobacteriales > Flavobacteriaceae > Nonlabens. Next base: position 3,457 of record NZ_JBLIGN010000077.1, read on the forward strand.
TATTTGAAGAAATATTTGAAGCTGGTGTAATGTGTAATGCATAATCTTTGCTTATGTATCTCATTACAAATATAAATTAAAATTAATGAATTGAACTATGCATCTTTGCAAGGTATATTTTAATCCTATAATTCATGTTACAGCAATTAAAAACCAGAGGATCTAATGAACACTCCACTCCAATAGAGCGATCATTGCATCTGTTTCAAAATGTTAAATGGGATCGTTTTCATCAAGTGCTGAGGTATATAGGTACCGCATTATTGAGTGTGGCTTATCTGGTTGTCACTGTTATTTGCGTTATAATGGAACACCCTATGTCATCTTATTTAATACTGCCGTTTTTTATAGTTTTTCTAATCGCTGCAATAGCAATATTATCTCAAATTAAGAATATTAAAAACAATAATTAATATGTCAACAAGTAAAGAAGTACTGCATAAAGTTCAATTAGTAGATGGAATATTTACACCGACTGAAGCATCAGACGTTATAAGTAGTCTCATCAGAGAAAAGATCAATTTTCATAAGTTACACAGACTATCTATGTGTGAAGGAAATGTAAATAGTGATACTGCTTATGACGATAGCCGTGTAACTGAGTTAACTGAGGAACGGAAAGAATTCAAAGCAATTTGTAGAGAAGCAAAATTAATGGGTAAAAAAATTAAAATCAATGGTATTCTAGAAATAGAAATCATAGATTAATTCAGTTCTTTAACAAATCACTATGGATTTACATCTTTTGACAGATAACCTGTCGAATCCCGCATTGCTGTTTTTTATTTTGGGAATATTTGCTTCTCAAGTAAAGAGTGACCTTGAAATTCCTAAAAGCTCTTCTAAGTTTATTTCGCTTTATTTATTGTTTGCTATCGGATTTAAAGGTGGCCAGGAGCTATCGCATAGTGATTTTACAGCCGATATTTATTGGGCTGTTTTCATAGGAATCGCTTTGGCCATAATAATCCCTTTATACACGTTCTTTATTCTCAGACTTAAATTTTCTATTGAGAATTCAGGAGCAATAGCAGCTGCTTATGGTTCTGTAAGTGCAGTCACTTTTGTTACTGCTATTAGTTATTTAGAATTGGAAGGGATACCGTTTGGTGGTCATATGGTCGCGGTAATGGCGCTCATGGAAGCACCTTCTATTATTGTAGGCGTACTTTTAATGAGCTTGTGTTCTAAAGGGGAAGATCGATCTGCCAGCAAGATATGGGGACTTGTCAAACATGCTATTACTAACGGCAGTGTGCTCCTTATTCTAGGAAGTCTGGTTATAGGTTACATAGCAAGCGATGCTCAAGCTGCTGGGATAAAGCCTTTTACGACAGATTTATTCAAAGGCTTTCTAGCGGTGTTCTTATTAGATATGGGAATTACTAGTGGAAAAAAAATAGGTGTTCTTATTAAAAAGGGTTGGTTTGCATTAGTCTTTGCAATCGCAGTGCCACTTGTAAATGGTTGTGCCGTTGCTTTGTTATCTGGTTACGTCTTACAGGAAGCTGGTGACCGCTTATTAATCGCCATTCTAGCAGCAAGTGCCTCCTATATCGCGGTTCCAGCAGCTATGAGAATTGCAGCTCCTAAAGCAAATCCAAGTATCTATTTACCGATGGCTCTTGCCGTAACATTTCCACTTAACATAACCGTAGGATTGCCTTTGTACTTGTATTTGATACAATGAAACATCTGAATGATTCTTTCCTCTTTTATTATATAAATGCAAAGAGTCACATTCAGATGGTATCTATCAGCTAGTATATAAGCTTCAACAAGTAGGTTGCATCAGCCATTAATACTTGTAATAAACCATAATTTAGTTCCATAGTGTCAATAATTAATATTGGGCAATTCCTCACTTTAAATTTTCTAGATAGGCAAGCCTTAAAAAATGAATCAGATGTAGATGGAAATCAAATGATCTAGAGTTTGATAACGTTCAAGCGCTTAATTCTAGCATGCGATTTGACAGATAAATTTTTATCGAGTACAGAGAATTTAAATAAACTTCAAACACATAAAATTCTCAGGTAGGAGCCCTAGACTAAAACAACGCCTAATAGTACGTAAAAGTTCCAATCTTTAATATCAAAGAGAACAAGGCCTCTTGAACTCAGGTTACTTACAGATGTTTAAGCCTGTTTCATTAGCACTTTATAAGCAACAAATACGCTGATCATTTGAGAAATATAGTTGGTAAATAAGTTTTTATCGATCTCTCTATCTTCCTGTTATAATGAACTTGTTTCTTAAGTATTGGAGGTTGCCTCAGGATTAACTTTCAGAGATAAAACTTCATGGATCTTTGCCATCCAATCTTCCATAATTGATTCTGAGATATCTAAAGCTGTACTGCCATTTCCATAGGGTCTAAACTGCGCAATGCGTCCGTGAAACAGTCCGATTGTAGGAACTCCAGAAGAGCTTGCTAAATGCATAATCCCACTATCTGCTCCTACAAATATGTCACAGCAAGCCATAACAGATGCTATTTCTCTAATATCCTTGCTATAAAATGAGGTGGCTTTAAAATCAATTTGTGATACGTTTTCAGCAGGTAGAATTTCTAGAATATTACAATCATGAAATTCTGATAATAAATTGGAGTAAAACTGAGACCACCAAAGTTTTGAATAGCACTTGTCCCCAGTTGCGAAAGTGAATAGAGCAATAGTTTTTTCTTTCCTTCCTTTTAAGGAATTTAGTTTCTCTTTTCCATTATGCAATTCCTTTTTTGAAAGTTTAATGTCCAGTAAGGGAATTTCTTTTAAAATTTGTAAAGAATCTTCTGGATATAAGGCACTACGCAATGCAATTATAGCTTCTTTACCATGATGGATAGTTTCAGTTTTTGTCTTCTCCATGTCTTCATATTCATAAATTTTATAAGTAGCAGGAGTGATTTTAGTCAGCAGTTTTCCCGAAGAAGAGCATTTTACAGTATTGATAATAAGATCATACTTTTTGAAGGGCATTTTAATCCATACTAGAACATACTTTAAAATACTTTTAAATGGTTTTCTAGGTAAAAGAATAAAGTTTTTTACCTCGTGATAATTTTGAAATACAATCGGCGAAAGTGGTCCTCTGGTTATCATATCAATTGTTGCATTAGGGAATGTAGTTGTTATCTCGTTTACTAAGGGAGTAGTGAGCAGTATGTTTCCTAAGCGATGGTTAGGCCTTACAATCAATATTCGCTTGATTTTATTATTTTCTATCCCTTTTAAGCGCTGTTGATGAAGGTCATTACCTATTTTATTTGTTAAATAACGCATTAGTTTTCTTCTAAAACGGTCAACTGTATTTGGAACTTTCATTGTTATTAATTTAGCGTGTAATTTAAATTTGATCTAAAAAGAAAACAAGATTTTTGCGTTAATGTAAAGAAATTATAATGTAATAAATGAGCTTACTTTTATTTATAAAGAGTTAGGAGTAGGTTACAGAAAACTAGGCGCTTATGGAATATGGACAAAGCCTTTATTTCTAAGTATTAAATATTGATGATGCTATTGGTATGGCATTGAAAGTTAAAGTTAAAGTTTTTTGAAAAAATGGAGCCACATTATTCTATGGTTGTTTCGATCAATAAGTGCATCAACTTTCGCGACTTGATGTTTTAGTTTGGATAAAATTTATCATGTCGTATAAGTAAATGGAAAAGTTTTAAATTTGAAAGGAAGGTAAATACAAGGATAAGATTCGGTGCGGTTTTAATTTTTATTTCAAAACAGATAAGAAAGAGCGCTTTATAGGAAGCTTTAGGATATGACAAATGAATAAGAAATTATTCGATATGAAGAGGAGGTTATGAGTGACAATTTAAAGCAGCGTATGTGTGCCAAATTAATGAAAATGCACCAAGATGGAAGTGATACATGATGAGGTTTTGATTTAACCGTGCCAACTTACCAAATACTCTCCGCTTTTACTTTTTGTGAGGGTTACAATCATGCATCCAGGTGATAATTGAGATGTATGATCGCTCTTCTAATGGGAGAGAGCTAATTCTTGTGTAAAGATTCAAATATTTTTCGGGCTAACAAAAAAGCGAAATTCTAGAAGCTATCGAGACAGTAACAAAGCTTTTAATGATTCTTTTCAAAGGTAAAATGCAGGGTGGCGTGGCAAAGACAGAACATGGCGCAATTTTGTATTCCTTAGTTATCATAAGCGCGTGATGGAAATGCTATAAAGTATAGATAATATTGCTTTTAATAACCTGGAGGAACGTATGGACAACTATCTGAAAAATAAAATTCTAAATAGCAAGCATATTTATATAACTCATAATGAATTTTCCAGTGATCTACATATCAGTAGCTTAGTCATTTCGAGGCTACTTAAGAAAATGGAGAATCAGAATAAAATCAACTCAAAAGGAAGTTGTATTGAAGTATTGTAACAACTGTTAAATAAATTAAAGATTCTTGACCCTACATTTGTTCTTCAGAAAAGGAGTAATGGATATAGTTGAAATATTAGGATTTACAGGAGCCTTTTTAATAGGTTTAATTTTGGGGCTTATAGGTGGAGGTGGTTCCATTTTAACGGTTCCTATTCTTGTTTATGCGCTTTCATTTAATCCTGTAATCGCTACAGCTTACTCTCTTTTTGTAGTAGGTTCTTCCGCTGCTGTAGGTGCAATTAAAAATATGATGAAAGGAAAGGTGGATTTTAAGACTGCCTTTACTTTTGCCATTCCAGCATTTATAGCTATTTATCTCACCAGAGCATTCCTTATTCCATCCGTGCCAGATGAGCTTTTTGAGGTAAACGGATTCGTTGTTACAAAAAATTTAGGGATAATGATGTTTTTTGCCATTGTAATGCTTTTCGCAGCGATAGGTATGATAGCTCATAATACACCAAGAGTAACACAAGAATATAAGTACCAGCCACCTAAACTATTATTGATCATTTATAGCTTGATCATAGGTTTCGTGACTGGTGCAGTAGGCGCTGGTGGAGGTTTTTTGATCGTACCTACCTTGGTGATATTTGCTAAGTTATCCATGAAAAAGGCAGTGGCAACTTCTTTATTTATAGTAGCAATCAATTCCTTAATAGGTTTTACGGGCGATATGCAACATACAGCAGTGGAGTGGGGTTTTCTTATTCCTTTTACAAGTTTATCTATTGTAGGAATTTTCGCAGGTATTTGGTTGAGTAAATTTATTGATGGTAAAAAGCTCAAAAAAGTATTTGGTTGGTTTGTTTTAATTATGGGTGTTTATATTATTTATAAGGAACTGACTAGGTAGTAGGAGTTACCTAAAAATACTTAGTTTCTATTAATGGTCTATAGAATGGATTCAACTGATATCTAAGTGCATTTCACTTTAGGTTATAAATCCCGTTGGCTTTTATCGATATCATCCTTGAGGTAATAAAAGTGTTTTTCTAGGTTGGGTGTCTAAATGTTTTATTGTCTTAAAATGGCTGTTGAAAAGTGATATTCAATTGCGCAGTCATAAATTTATACTACAGATTTCTCGTGCGCATGGTATGGGTTATTAAAATGTGTCACGCTATTAAAAATTAGGTACACTCAGATCATGCGTACAGGTCTTTTTTGAATGCTTGTGTTTGGTTATGGTAAATGAAAAAAAGAAGCCTGTGAAATATGCAATGGGGATTTCTTGAAAATAAAAATCGTTATTCTAGTTGCCATAATTCGTGAATTGGATGGGATTCCAAGTATATGTGAAGCACGATTGATAAGATGGCGTAGCATATTCAGGGCTTCCTATAAGATCATAAGGTGGTACTCGCAATAACTGTAGATTATAAGCCTACCCATTGATACCGTTTATTCGGTATCACAAAATTGTTTCCTTCAACCTGTCGATAAGAGTTTCTTCACTCATTGTGAATGCGTTACAGATTTTATTTATTCTATTCGTTTATGAAAGTCTTGGTACTTTCTATACTCTTAAAACAAATAAAATCCACACTTTTTTTAAAGCATGGATTCTGGAGTGATGGTGACTACGACAGGATTCAAACCTGTGACCGCTGGAGCCGAAATCCAGTGCTCTATTCAGCTGAGCTACGTAGCCGTCATAAAGTTCAAAGATACTGTTAGTTCTTATTAAAAAGAAAGAACTTTGCTATAGTTGTTTACTTCAACCTAATAAAATATTTTTTGGCAGTAGGAGTGAATTAAATCCCGCCAAATCGCTTAAAAGCCTCCCGTTCCAACTCTTCCTTAAAATCAGGATGTGCAATACTTATTAAAGCTTTTGCACGTTGTTTTAAGTTTTTGCCAAACAAATCGACAGTACCATATTCAGTCACTACGTTATGCACATGAGCTCTTGTAGTTGTTACACCAGCGCCTTCTTTTAAGTAGGGAGTAATTTTAGAAATACCTTTTGCAGTGGCAGCAGTCATTGCAAAAATAGGTTTGCCGCCTTTAGATAGAGACGCACCTCTTATAAAATCCATTTGACCACCTACGCCGCTGTACTGTCGATTTCCTATGGTGTCAGCACAAATCTGACCAGTTAAGTCTATCTCTATAGCGCTGTTAATAGCGGTTACTTTAGGATTACGCCTTATTATAGCCGTGTCGTTCGTATACGCTGCCTCCTTAAAATGTACCAGCGGATTGTCATCCACAAAATCGTATAGTTTTTGAGAGCCCACGGCAAAGCAAGTAACAATTTTCCCTTTTTTTACTACTTTGTCTTCTCCTGTAATCACACCACTTTCAACAAGAGGTAAAATGCCATCAGAAAACATTTCTGTATGGATTCCTAAGCGTTTATGATTGCTTAAGTTATCTAAAACCGCATTGGGAATATTGCCTATCCCCAATTGTAAAGTAGCACCATCTTCTATAAGATTTGCTACATGAAAACCTATACGCGCTTCAATTTCAGAAATGGGAACACCGCCAGAAATCCCTAGACTACTCGTATCTTCCACTGCATAGTCAATATCACGCAGGTGTATGATTCCATCGCCATGCGTTCGTGGTACATTAGGATTGATTTGTGCAATAACAATTTTGGACGTTTCTACAGCCGGTAACGTGATATCTACAGATGTTCCAAGGGAACAGTATCCATGTACATCTGGTGGTGATACTTGAATAAAAGCCACATCTATGGGCAGTATATTTTTTCTAAAAAGAAGGTGTATTTCACTTAAAAAAATCGGAATGTAATCACCGTTTCCTCCGTTTACAGCGCCGCGTACGTTACTACCTACAAAGCAGCTGTTCACATGAAAACTCTTGTTATATGGTTCTTGTGTGTAAAGCGCAACACCTTCTGTGTGAACTTGTATGATTTCTACATCCTTGAGATCTTGATGACGCTGGCAGAGTGCATTGATCAGTAAGTTAGGGGTCATCGCAGCACCTTGAAAAAATACCCGCTGTCCAGAGGACACAAAATTGACGGCTTCGGCTGGAGTAATCGTGTTTAATAACATAAGTTATATCATTTATAATTTAAACTGATAAAAATAAAATCGTATTTTAATTTGTTGTTTTGAGAGGATAAGCACAAGTTTTTTGGTTTAAAATCAACAGAGAAAGCCCTTAAAACATTTAACTATTATAGTACCTGTAATAGTTTACCTTTTCTCAATTAAGGCAAAAATTATAAGCATAGCTGTCGTTATAGTTGTAAGTTTCCATGTACAGAAAAGGGAAAAGAACTGAAAAATCAAAAAAGCTATAGGTGATGAGTATCAGCTATTGCGTTACTTTTAAATCATATATAAAGAGCCCGCCACAGCAGGCGTTTTTTCTTACCCTACAAACAACTATGACTATAAGTATAGTCGTAGAGGAGGACAATTCTTATCGTTTTTAGGAATAAAATCTGATGTTTTTTCAACAGTATATTTTTTAAGGTTTTCGATAATGGGTACTTATTGCTAATCAGTAATTCCTAGTTGGATAGCTATAGGTTTTAAAAAGAAAGTCTTTTTATCTTATCAATGATAGCCATAGATAGCACCATATAAATTATGGAAGAATAAGGTGCAAAACGCTTGCTGTGTTTCTTAGATGGAAGGCAGCTCAAACAGCCCGGAATACTTTTTATAATTTAAAGTCCTAAAAGCGAATAATCAAAATCGCTTTTTGGCTTTTTAGCTTTTCGCAACATCCATAAACCTTCGGCTACAGGGATTTCTAAATCGAGTGCTCCATCCATTTCATTTTCCATAAACCAAAGACCTGTTATAGCTTTTTTTTGTAAATTTAAATTCCCATTATAGGTAACGTCAAATTCGTGTTCTAAGTTCTCTGTAGTGAATCCGTCTT
>NZ_JBLIGN010000078.1:0-11637 GCF_047636915.1 Nonlabens sp.
AAACACAAGTGCAAGAATTTAATAATAAAGTTGCTTTCAACTTTATAAACTGATCCCGATTTTAAGCTGTTAGCTCATGTTTTCAGATCACTGTTGTACAGTTTTCTGAATACAAAGCACAAAGTTCATGGGATATAGTCGCACGCTTAGGTTTTTCTTTACAAGTAATTAATACGTAAAAGATGACGACTACATTTTTGCATATATGGCCTAGGAAAAACCTTCAGTTCCATGTGAACATGCCTTGGTCATAAAAGGGATTATACCCGAACACTTTGACAGAATCGACTCCTATACTTTTCGCTTTTTCAAAAGCGATCCATTCATAAAATAAGAACTCAAAATGAATGGAAGGAACCGCCTATTTTGACAGGTTTATACCCTTGCTTCCGTGTCGTATAAGTTTCAAAAAGAACGTTTTATAATACAGGTTTGTATCAAACGCCTTGTGGTGGTGGCTTTAGGTTATACAGGTAAAAAAACGTGGGATCGTACGAATACTTATTTTAAAATATGAGGTTCCTATTTAAGTGGATAAGATATAGCGATTTGCTTGGTTCAAACTAAAAAATACTTCCCGAACAGCTGAGGTATTCTAAAACGAACTCTATTTCTTATAAAAACAACCTAAACGTATTTCAATAGGACCTGTTGAAACTGCTAAAGCGACACATAAAAAGCGACGTGCACGGGTTTTAAAAACTAAAAAAACCTGATAACCAATTGATTATCAGGTTTACCGCGGAGAAGAAGGGATTCGAACCCCTGGAGGTTTGACCCTCGCTGGTTTTCAAGACCAGTGCATTCGACCACTCTGCCACTTCTCCTAAAGCGCTTATTCAAAAATTGCTTTTTGCATAAGCGGTTGCAAATATACAATTATTCTTTAAAATTCAAATCTCGGAGGGCAATAAGTTTGGAACAAATTAAATCCTTTTATTGATTTTTAGACCTTAGGTTTTTAGGATAACATCAACTGACGACTCAACCTTTATCATGAGATGGTTTGCTATCGCCAGTAATGGGAATCACTTTTCCCGAATAGGTAGGTGATTTTTCAATGTTCAATTCTATCCAAGCTTTTATATTGGCCAGCCATTCCCTTCTCGCAAAATGGCTGTTGCCAGGATATTTGCGCCGGTCTGCTACAAAGCCTTGAATATCTAGTCCCATATTCTTACCTAGATAAACCGCACGTGGTAGGTGAAATTCTTGAGTGAAAACAATCGCATCAGATACTTTAAAGACATCTCGTGCTCTAAACATGGTGTCATAGGTATCAAAGCCTGCATGGTCTAAGAAAATATCTTCGTCAGGAACCCCTTTATTGTTGAGGTAATTTTTCATGGCGTTTACTTCATCGTAGTTTTCTTCACCATGATCACCACTTAAAAGAAACTTTTGGAACTTTTTATTTTCATAAGCGAGTAAAGCTGCGTCCACGCGATCTTGTAGAATTAAAGAAAGACTCTTATCAGGCTTTATACTGGCTCCTAAAACAATTCCCGTATACGCTTTTTCCAATTCAGTCATATCTGTTTTGATCGCCTCTCTAGAAGTACGTTTTACGTGTAATTGTAAAATAAGAACAGCCACTACGGCTAGAAGAACACCAAAAACAAGTATGTTTAAAAATCTACGCATTAGAGGATGGATGTAGGTTTTTTATCATCGTCGATAGCGACAAACGTAAAAATTCCAGTGACTACTTTTTCACGAGAATAGCTGTACATGTCTTCCATATAAATGCTCGTCTCCACTACACAGCTGGTCTTGCCTACTTTTGCAATGGTGGCTATTAGTTCTATGATACTTCCTTGCGGGATTGGTTTTTTAAAATCAATTTTATCGGTGCTTATCGTCACTACTTTTTTTCGAGAGAATCGAGTGGCACAGATAAAGGACACTTCATCCATAAGATGCAATGCGGTGCCGCCAAAAAGCGTATCGTAATGATTGGTGGTATTTGGAAAAACAGCTTTGAAAACTTTCGTTTCAGATTCTTTAATTCGTTTATCGATGTCTCGCATTGAAAATTGTTATAGTAAAGCCCATAATGAACCTTCTGTGTAGATTACTTTTGCAAACTTAATAGAAAGATAATGGTGTAGACCTCGCTTTCGCGAAAGCAGAACAAGTATCAAATCTTCACCTACAAAGATAACGTATGACAACTATGAATAGTATAGAAAGTTTGCAATGGAGATATGCAACAAAGAAATTTGATTCACAAAAAAGTTTGGATAAAAGTCAGTTAGAGGTGCTCGCACAAGCCTTTAACCTTACAGCGACTTCTTATGGTTTACAACCGTGCAGGTTAGTAATTGTTCAAGATCAAGATCTTAAAGACAAAATGGTACCTCTTTCTTATGGACAGCTGCAGGTTAAAGATGCCAGTGCGGTACTCGTCATCTGTACCACTGCTGTGGACGCAAATTATGTAAAAGATTATTTTTCTATCGTAAAAAAAGAACGCAATACGCCAGATGAAGTGATCCAACCATTTCAAGATTTTCTGACCAATACCTTTTCTAAGAAAGAAGTAGTAGAGACCGAACAATGGGCAAAAAACCAAGCGTATCTCATACTGGGTAATTTACTAACTGTTTGTGCACAGCAACAAATAGATTCTTGTCCTATGGAAGGCTTTGTGCCAGAGGAAATAGATCAATTGTTAGGTTTGCAAGAAAAGGGTTTAAAGAGCACTTTACTGTTGCCAGTAGGCTACCGCTCTAATGATGACGCGATGTCCCAATTAAAAAAAGTACGCAGACCACAACAAGAGATGGTTTCATTTGTGTAAAACAGCTGGCTATAAAAAGGCTGATTTATAAAGAACAGGTAGGTTATAAGAAACTGATAAATTTATCTAATCAAAGAAGTTTACTTGGTTGACCAATTCAAAAGCGGAATGATTTTAAGCTCCATTATTGCTTTAAAATCATTCCGTTTCTTTATTCAATCGTATAGTCCACCTCAAAAACCTCTGATATTCTAAAATAGCCAAAAGGAAACCGCGCCGAATCTGTCGTGTTTATAATATTACCTCTAACTACAGCTGGTTGTGTCGCAAATGGACCGCCATCGCCTTCTCCAGCTTGTTGTAACAGGGTCTCATAGAAGCTAAAACAACGCTGGTCTATTCCTTTGATGCGTATAGTTGCCACTGTTCCAGGAACTGCTTCTTCTATAAAAAAGGTAGTCTGAGTGCGATTTCCATCACTAAACTCGTCATCTCTGGTGTCTACTTCCTCATTGTCTATATCAGTATATTCAAAAAGGTAATAATTACCAAATCCTTCTGGATCCGTAAAAAAAGCAGTGATTTCGGTAATATCATCACCGAACCCACTTATCGTTTGCTGTTCTACTTCTGTAAAAGGCACGGTCAGTTCAAGGTTCTCGGTAGCGGTGTACAGGTCACCGTTATCATTAATAGTTAAGGTGTAGCTATTTTCTGTAGGGTCATTGATCGTTATAAATGGAAAATTAGAATCATAAACTCCGTCAGCTCTGAATGGAATAGGGGTTAAATTTCCATTTGCATCTGTAATAGTGATGGTTGCATCGTTCACAAAAACAAGTTCTTCATCATAAAACCCAGCAGATCGCGTGAGTTGGATTCTAGTAAATGTGACACCTAATTCACCATTACGCTCTATAACGGCATCAATAACCAATTTAGAATCCGTATTGTTAAGATCTAATTCTATAACATCAGAACAAGAGCTGAGTAATATTAGGACGGCGGTGTATGTAAAAAAATTCTTCATCTCTTAAAAATTAAAATTATAAGTTATGGCAGGAATAACTCCAAAAATCGCTAGCCTTGTAGCTTCATTTCTATTGGTATCTTCATTCTCTCCAAAAGTGATACTTACCGCATTTCTTCTGTTGTAAGCGTTGTACAAGCTAAAAACCCAACTCGATTGCCAGCCGTTTTTCTTATTGGGTTTAGGAGTGTAAGTAGCTGAGAAATCCAATCGGTGCACAATAGGCAAGCGGCTGCTATTTCTCGCTTCAAACGTAGGGATAAACAAACCGTCAAATTCATACTGCCCATTCGGATAGGTAATAGGTTGTCCGGTTTGTAAGGTAAAATTAGCTCCTAGATCCCATTTCCTATTGAGTTCGTAATTTGCCGTTACTGTAAGGTCATGTGTTTTATCCCAAGCAGCGCTGTACCATTCTCCATTATTAATTCCAGGTTCTAAAGCAGTTCTTCCAGGCGTGCGTTGTTCACTTCTGGAAAGTGTGTAGGCGATCCATCCTTGAAGTTTCCCTTCGTTTTTTGTCAATAAAAACTCGAGACCATAAGCTCTGGCTTCTCCTTCTAGGAGTATTTGCTCCACAGCATCATTTGCAATAAGATCAGCACCATCTATATAATCCAGTCTGTTTTGAACGGTCTTATAAAAAACTTCTGTCTCGATACTGTAATTCCCTATATTTTTAAAGAATCCAGCCGCTACTTGATCGCCTTTTTGAGGTTTGATAAAAGTACCACTAGGTACATAAAGATCAAATGGGGTAGGAGCATTTGTATTAGAAATCAAATGAATGTATTGATTGATACGCTGGTAACTTGCTTTGATACTCGTGTCATCGTCTATAGAGTAAGCCATAGAGAACCTAGGTTCTAGATTTATAAAAGATTTTAGAGTCTCACTGCGGCTGCTAGAAAAAGCACCTACAGCATCGGCACTTTCATAAACACTTAGATCTTCATTATACAATAGAGCTTGATCATTTTCATAAATATTAAGGCTTTCCTGACCTAATCTGTTAAAGCTGCTTAATCTTAAACCAGCATTGATGTTAATGTTGTCACTTATAACAAACTCTCCATCTGCATATACCCCATTTTCCCAAGCGTATTTCTTGGTCAACTGTCGGTCGTTAATACCACTAGTAGAGGTGCTTGGTTTAATGTGGCCTGGATCAAATTCATAATAAATGGAATTGATACCGTATCTCATTTCCACCTTATCGTTTACAAAATGAGTCAGGTCGTATTTTGCGTTCATATTAGTAATACCGCTATCAAATGTAAATTCTACAAATTCCAATTCCAAACCATAATTATAGTCGCTGTATATAATGGAAGCATTTGAGAACCATTTTTCATTAAAGATATGATTCCATCGCACATTTACAAAACTGTTTCCAAAGGTATTACCAAAAAGATTATTTACATTAAAGACATCCCTACCAAAATAGCTAGACATATAAAGGCGGTTGTCATCATCTAGGTTAAAACTTACTTTTGCATTGATGTCATAAAAGTATGCGACGTTATCTACATCAAATAAAGGTAAAAATAAATGAGCATAACTGCTGCGACCACCTATTAAAAAAGAAGCTTTTTCTTTAATTATCGGTCCTTCAAAAAGCAGTCTGCTTGCGACGATTCCTATTCCTCCCGTGCCGCTAAATTCTTTTTTATTTCCATCACGTTGATAGATATCGAGGACACTAGAAACACGACCACCATAACGGGCCGGAATACCTCCTTTATAAAGTTTTAAGTCTTTAATGGCGTCTGGATTAAATACAGAGAAAAAACCAAATAGGTGGTCACTTCCATATAAAGTAGCTTCATCCAGCAAGACCAGATTCTGGTCTGCAGCGCCACCGCGCACATTAAAACCAGCGGCTCCTTCTCCTGCATTACTAACTCCTGGAAGTAGGGTTAGTGCTTTAATAAGGTCTGTTTCTCCTAGTACGACAGGTATTTTTTTAATAGTTTCTATGGATAGTGCGTTGACACTCATTTGAGGAGATTTAGTACTCATTTTCTCCACATCGGTGGTGATGATTATCGCATCCAGCGCCTCACCTTGCTCTGTCATGGAAAGGTCTAGTTTTATGTTTTCATCAAGTGAGATCGTCCTCTCTATGGTCGCATAACCTATACTGGAATATTGTACCGTATAATCTCCAGTGGGCAGTGTGATGGAATAATAGCCGTACTCGTTAGTAATGGTTCCAGTTTTCAGTTCGATAATGTTGACCGTAACGTTGAGCATGGTCTCGCCAGTTGCCTCTTCGCTAATAGTTCCTGATAAGGTGGCTTTTTGTGAGTATGCTTTCGCGAAAGCGAGAAAAGTAAAAATACTTAACAAAATAAGATTCTTCAATAGGTAGGTATTAGGTCTTGAAAATTAAGGATATAAAACATGTTGTGGAACAAAAGTAAAGATCAAACCATGCTCAAAGCTAACCTTTACATTTAATTTAATATCTTTTTCTTTTGCAGTGCATTCCTATTAGTGCACTTTAGTAACTTTGGTAAAAAGTATTTCTATGACTACATCACAACTTACCGATCAACTTTCATTGCCAGTAGTGGCGGCACCTATGTTTTTGATCTCAGGACCAGAATTAGTTATTTCATGTTGTAAAAATGGAATAGTAGGTACTTTTCCTGCTTTAAATCAACGTTCTAGTGAAGGATTTGAAGAATGGTTGATCCAGATTAAAACAGAACTGGCCCAATGGGAAGAAGAAACAGGTAAAAAAGCCGCGCCTTATGGGGTGAATCTTATCGTTCATGCAAGTAATCCACGCATCCAAGCAGATTTAATGCTGTGTATAAAGCACAAAGTGCCTTTGATCATTACCTCTTTAGGAGCTGTGAGTGATGTGGTTAATGCCGTACATAGTTATGGAGGTGTTGTGTTTCACGACGTGATCAAGAAACGCCATGCCGAAAAAGCACAGGAAGCAGGAGTAGACGGATTGATCTTAGTCTGTGCTGGTGCTGGAGGACATGCTGGTGTTAACAATCCCATGCCATTTATAAGAGAAACCCGAGAGTTTTTTAAAGGGACCATACTGTTAGCAGGCGCCATGAGCTCTGGTCAGGATGTAGCTAGTGCCTTACAAATGGGTGCCGACCTTGCATATATGGGAACCCGTTTTATCAATACAGAAGAATCTAAAGCGACAGATGAATATAGAGATATGATCATCCATGCTGGTTGTAGCGATATTGTTTATACCGCCGCTATCTCTGGTGTAAGTGCTAATTTTTTAGGAAACAGTTTACAGGCTGCTGGGATTACGGAAGAACAAATGAAAGCCAAAGGGAAAGTCGATTTTGGTAAAGAAATGGATACCGAAGCAAAAGCATGGAAAACCATTTGGAGCGCAGGACAAGGAAGTGCCACTATAAAAGATAGTATCGCTACAACCGACCTTATCAACAGAATGAAAGCCGAATTTAAAACCGCGATAGAAAAGCAAGTGGAGCATTTAAAGAAATACAGTGAATTGAAATAGACGCTAGACCGCTGCGCTGTTGGAGTTAAAATCCATATTCCCAAAGGCTCATAGCAACAAAATAAAAACAGTAAAGTAAAATTTGGCTGTTTTTTTTTGATTTGTAATGAGAGCGGATTTAAATTGATAATAATTCGGTTCATTCTCAGGAGTTTACTAATAGGAAAACTAGCAGCAACTATTTTGTTATGGGTAGAGGTTTCACAACTGTATATTTTTTTGTCTATTGATTCTTGTTTCTTGCCTCGATGAACCTATCGTTCTTGATTCTTCTTTCACATTCTATCCTCTAACGTATTATCTTTGCAACATGAGCAAACTTGTGCAAATTTCTGTTTTACCGCATCACCTTGAAGATGAGGATCATATTTTAAATAAGGTTTTTGAGAAGATAGAGTTGCGTAATGATGACGTCCAGAAATGGAACATTAGAAAACGCTCTATTGATGCTCGGCAAAAGAAAGTAACCTACAATCTGCAAATAGAAATTTGGCTTCATGGAGAAGATCTTCCCAAAAGAGAGGTATATACCATACAGGATGTTTCTCAGGCAAATGAAGTGGTCATTATAGGTGCTGGTCCAGCTGGATTATACGCAGCGTTGCGAGCTATAGAAGGAGGTATGAAGCCGGTTATTTATGAAAGAGGTAAAGATGTACGTTCTAGAAGACGTGACTTGGCAGCACTCAATAAAGATCATATAGTCAATCCAGAATCCAATTATTGCTATGGAGAAGGTGGTGCTGGGACTTATAGCGACGGTAAATTGTACACCAGATCTAAGAAAAGAGGCAATGTGCTGAAAGCATTAGAGTGGTTTGTGGACTTTGGCGCGACACCAGATATTCTGGTAGATGCACATCCACATATAGGAACCAATAAGTTGCCGCAAATTATTACGTCCATGCGAGAAGGGATAGAGAAAGCAGGTGGAAAAGTTTTTTTTGAATCAAAAATGACAGATATACGTCACGATCAGCAGCAAATTGTTGCGATTCAAATCAATGACAAGGAATGGATTGCTTGCGATAATGTCATTTTAGCAACAGGCCATTCGGCTAGAGATATTTTTTACTTGCTTCATAAAAGAGGAATAAAAGTGCAGGCAAAACCCTTTGCCATAGGAGTACGAGTAGAGCACCAACAAGAATTGATCGATCAGATTCAATACCATGGAGATGATCAAAATCCTTATTTGCCACCAGCCAGTTACAGTCTCGTAGAGCAAGTAGACGGAATGGGCGTTTATTCTTTCTGTATGTGTCCAGGTGGTATCATTGCACCCTGCGCTACAGGTACAGACGAGGTAGTTACAAACGGTTGGAGTCCTAGTAAGCGCAATAATCCTTATGCAAACAGTGGCATCGTCGTAAGTGTATCGCCAGAAGATTTGCCTAATTACGATCCTAATGATCCATTTGTATCCCTTAATTTTCAAAAAAAAGTAGAACATGATTGCTGGGTGGCTGCTGGTAGAACTCAAAAAGTTCCAGCGCAGCGCATGATAGACTTTGTGAAAGGAAACCTGTCAAGTGACTTCCCTAAAACCTCTTATTTTCCCGGTTTGACCAGTGTAGATTTAGATAAAGTGCTTCCAGAAATGCTGTCCAGACGTTTAAAAGCGGCTTTTGTTGCTTTTGGAAATAAAATGAAAGGATATTATACCAATGAGGCCGTTCTTCATGCTCCAGAAAGTCGCACGAGTTCGCCAGTATGCATTCCTAGAGATCCTTTATCATTACAGCATGTAGAAATCAAGGGTTTATATCCTTGTGCAGAAGGAGCTGGATATGCTGGCGGCATCATTAGTGCTGCTATTGATGGTATCAATTGTATGGATCGCATCCTAGAGAGTAGTACTTAGTTCTATGTAAGATAATAATTTTGCGTTAAAGTGTCGTATCAAGTGAGGGAACTAAAATATATATATTTAGATTGCCCCTCATTTTAATTTTATATGTCAGCTATAGTCTATTACAACCTTACTTATGTGGAGGTATTTGTGTTTGAAAAATATGTGATTGCACAAGTAAAAAAAGGTGCTTTGTTACAACCAGGGAATAACGCCGAACTAAAGGAATTGATTGAAAAACATTATTTAAATAAAAATTTTGTGTACATATCTAATCGTGCTTTTGATTATAATGTGAGCCCAGTAATTTACTTAGAAACCTCAAAAATCACCAATTTATTAGGAATGTGTATAGTTACCGAAACGGTCGCTGGTAAAAGGTCTGCAAATTTTGAAAGGAAATTTTATTCTAAAGATTTTTTGGTTGTAGATAATTTACCGGAGGCTATACATTGGGCAGTTGATTTAGTAGATCGGGCAGGATCATAGTATGATTCCGTTTACGCGAAAGCTACTGAACCTTAATAGGTGAACCAAATCACAAGTTCTGTAGCCGTTATTCATGAAATGCAGTGAGAATTTCTAAAAGTATAAGAGCGCTGCTTTTAAGATATCACATTCCATAATAAAACTAAAGCCCATTATTTATACAGCAGTTCAATTTATTAAGAATTGAGAAGCAGCCATTCAGCTATTTTTTAATGATAATTCTCTGTTTTGTAACCTATTGAAATTGGTATAAAGAGAAAGGTAGTCGTGGACCATTGATTTTTTAAATGTAAAAAAACGAATTCTATTTCTAACTAGTCCAAATTTAAATACGCTATCGGCGGGTTTTTATTTTTTCATATTTAATTCAATTATACTTGTCTTTATTTTAAAAACTCCTATATTTGCAGCCGCAAAAGAAACACGTATTTTGCGACAAATGGCCTCGTGGCGCAACTGAATAGCGCACTTGATTACGGCTCAAGAGGTTACTGGTTTGAATCCAGTCGAGGTCACCATCACTCACAACTTCGTTGTGAATTAAAATATAAAAACCTTGACAAGCTCGCTTGATCAAGGTTTTTTGTTTTAAGACATCGGACTTACAAAGGCTGGCAGTTGTATTTGCAAAATGGATTTCATTCAGGATCAATAAAATTCATCCTGCCTTAGTCACTAAACGGGAATTTTCAATATTATTTTGAAAGTTCTCGTTTTTATTTTCTCCTAACTTATCTGATAAGAGGCAATTTTAGCAATAATAGAGTTCACTCTAAAAGTTTGAACTCTTTTGTTTTTGAAGTCGTACCCTAAATCGTCCGGAAAGGCTATATATTGAAGCTTTCTTTTAATCTCAATGTCTCCAGAACTCCATAAAAGCGGTAGATTATACTTGCAATAAAAAAGCGTACAAGACATGCACCAACTATTTTTTGTTATTAAGCCCTTAAAATGGTAAGACAATGGATTCTGGATTAATAAAATCTTTGGTATACGGATTTTCAAGAAAGCTAAGTGGCGGCTTTTGAAATTTAAGAATATCTTCTCTTTCAATACCGTAAACCTGCCAATAATTGGATAGCAATTGGGCATATATACCCTCATCCCAAAACCCGAAATGAGGTTGCTTACCAGCCGTTTCAACTTCTATGGAAATCCCATTGTCTTTGTTTTCAATTTTGTATTTAGGTTTGTACTGTAATATATAATCAGAATAATGAAACCTCGCGTACAACTCTTCAAACTGGATGGGATGTAAAACATGACCTTCCATTTTATCTAGGATCTCTTTTTGCTTCTCCCCAATTACCCCGTTATCCTGTAAACATGCAATAAAACCAAAGCCATTGACTCCAAATGAGAACATTAAATTAACAGCATCGTCACGATAGCTAAAAATATCGGCAGAATATTTAAGTGGAAATACGGCGATACTCCATGGTTTTTTTCCAACGAAGGAAATCGGTTCTATTAAGGATTGTAGCATTAAATGGAAGTGTCCAAAGCGTTCCCTGAGAGTGACGGAAAGCTCAAAATCTTCACCTTGCCTTAACAGTCTGTCTCTTTCATAAAGCATTTCGTAGTATAGCATACCATAGACCATTCTGCCTGTCCACTGAAAAAGCAACTCTTGATCGAGTGACGCCATGCCTTCAAAACCTTTTTTATACGCAGCCTCAACTTTTACATCCAGCTCCTCAAAAGCTGTTTTCACTTTGGAAGAACAGGGTAATTTAAGATCTCTATAATTATAAGATTTGGCTTTATCCATCATCTCAATTCTTTCATTACCTAATTTAAAATGATCCATCAGCCATCCTGGAAAAACGGTCATGTTTTCATTTGTTAAAGCTCCTGAAAGGAAGCAAAAATGTTCGTCAAAATTCAAATCCTTAAAAGGATTAAAAAGCGTTTGTGTCATCAATATTCAGATATATTAAGTTTTACATTTTTCCAAATGTAGCCATAAATTATTGTTTGTTTTGCCTAATTTATATAGAATCAAAAATCTC
>NZ_JBLIGN010000079.1:0-11544 GCF_047636915.1 Nonlabens sp.
AAATATATTGGACTGAATTATTTGAAAGTATACCGACACTTGTAAATAGAGGGAATTGCCTAGAAGCAAAGTGTTTGGATGAAACTCAAGTACGGAATCATATTGTTGGGCTGTTCCGTGTTTGTGGGTGCCATAGCGGTACGTTCGTTATCAGAAACGAACTTTTTTTTTAATCTTGAGATAATTTGATTGGTCATGGGTGTTGTAAGAGCAATTTTATCTTTAGCAGCTAAAATCAAAACAATAGCTCCTTGAATCTTTTCTATTTTTTTTGAGTACTTTCTTAACAGCAACAGCCGGTCTAAATTGGAGTAATTACTGGTACGTATTACAATAGTAAAAAGTAATAGGAAGATCGGGTTAATTATGAAAATCCTATAGATAAAGATCAGTTGTTTACCATTTTTTTATAGATAGGTCTGTGGTTCCTGATGCATGAATTAAAATAAATTCCAGAACGTATTAATGATTTTATATTTTATTCCTTTAAGCTTATTTTTAGAAGTCTCTTTTTTTATTTAATGAAAAGCAGTGAGTCATATAACTACAAGGTAAACTGATAATAAAACAACACAGGATATGTTAAACCAATGTTGAAATTATTAGGTATCTAAAAGGCGCATTCTTCACTTGCTATTACTTATTAGGTGGACTTCAGATCAACACTTAATAATTGAGTTATTCCAGTTCTATCGTAATAAGAGAAAACCTTTTGTATCTTTTTGTCATCATTAAAAGAGAATACGATATGCTGCCTTACTGTCGTAGAACCGGTTTTTCCATAAATAGTAATATCACCATAATAAAGTACTACAACTCCAACTATATTATATTGATCGGTTGATTTATTTGTTCTTAGAGGCATAAAATCAGAATTATAGAATTGCATACTTTCTACGCCAGAGGTCGCTCTCCAATCTTTCCAAAAGTTAATTACATGTTGCTTTCCTTTGATAATAGAACGCGATTCCATTCCACCATTAGGCCAGTACCACTCTACATCATCAGCAAAGTGCTTACCTAAACCATCAAAGTCAAAATCTTGCATAAGGTTCAAGCTTTCCTCGACAATAATAGAATAGGTCGGAGAGGCAACTTCAACAGCCGGTTGATCTGTTACCACTACGTCTACTTCTTTCTCTTTTGTTCCTAAACAAGATAGTATAAACACTGAACAAAATAACAGTCCTAATCGCAATCCGAATTTACTAGTTGATCTTTTCATTTCGTTTCTTTTTGATTAACAGACATTTAAATATAATCATTTTATATTTAGTGTTTTTTAAGGGAGACGTATTAAAGTGTTGTAGACCTTAATGCTGAGAGGACCATGGATAATTTCATAATTAGAATCAAGCTAAATGAAAGGATTTTGTGATTTTTAGTATCATTAAAAATACCTGTAGGTTTATTGAAATGGATTAAAAGTGTTTTAAAACGCTAACGCCACAAATGTTCTTTAGAGTTTTGATACGGAAATCACTATTTTATTTCTTTACGTTTTTACTCTTCTGAGATTTGAAAACTTTCGAATTATAAAAAAGTAACAACGCTATCCATTCTATAGAGGTGAGTAAAAACAGCATAAGAACCAAATCAAAGTCAAGTAACAACAGCAAACCGAAAACAAGAATAGGAAATAGTAAAAAGGAATAACCAGCCTTTATTTGTATCTAGGTTAAAGATCCAATTAGGGGGTGTATCAAGCAAGCAAAGCTGATGCAGCATACAATCCCAGGGAAGCACCTTATTTGATGGTCTTTCTTTGCGCTATATAAGAACATACCTTTAAAGATCAGCGAATTATTATGCGGAATTTCCCAAATAAGGCTTTAAAAATTAAAGCAAGTTTAAATGAATCCTACAACTGCGGTGGTTCTAGTGTGTCTGACGTGTACTTTTTTCATTCAAATAGGTAGCTATAAAAACTCCCATACTCGCGCAAGCTTGCAATAAATAGCCACCAGTTGGGGCATCCCAGTCTAACATTTCTCCCATACAAAATTGATGTGGCAGATTTTTTAATTCAAAATATTTAGAAATAGCGCTGGAATCAATTCCGCCAACGGTAGATATAGCTTCATCAATAGTGGCTGTATTTGTAATGTCTAAAGGGAATCTTTTTATGTTTTTTGATAATGTGGCTACATCCAAATAAGACTCTTTAGGTAGATACATTTTTAATAAATCTATTTGAGAAGTGCTTAGTTTAAGTTCCTTCTTTAAAATCTGCGTCCTGTTCTTATCGGAGGATGATTTTATTTTAGAGTGCACTTTTTCTAAGGTTAGTGAAGGTTTAAAGTCTATATATATCTGTGCTTTTGAATATTCTTTCAACTGCTTTCTTATTTGCGGGCTCAGTCCATAAATCGCATTCCCTTCTAATCCAAACTTAGTAATTACGGCTTCTCCTTTCTGTATGACCTGATGACAAGAAACAGCAATATTTTTTAAAGGAATCCCTTCATTTTTTTTAATAAAATCCGGTTTCCAATCTATCTGATAGCCACAGTTAGAGGCATGAAAGGCTCTGGTTTTGATTCCTTTTTTATAAAAAGTATCCAGCCAGTTGCCATCTGAACCTGTTACTTTCCAGCTGGCGCCACCTAGGGAGAAGACCGTGTAATCTGCGGGGATTGATTTGTTATTAATAATAGGATTATCAAAGGCGTCCCAATCAGAAAAAGCATGTTCGTATTTCATAACGACGCCTTTGTCTTTGAGGTTTCTGAGAATAGCTTGGAGTACTTCTATCGGTTTAATCCCCTTTTTAGGATATACTCTTTTACTGCTTCCTATATAGGTAGGAATGCCTATTTGAAACATCCAATTTCTAAAATCGTCATTTGTAAAAAGTTCTAGGGCATGGGTCAAATATCCTGCGGTTGTATACCTCTGGATCAATTGATCAATAGGCTCTGAATGGGATAAGTTAAATCCTCCTTTTCCAGCTACTAGAAATTTTCGCCCTGAAGTTTTATTTTTTTCATAGATGGTAACTGCAAATTTTTCTGTGTTCAGAAAAGCAGCAAGTAAAAAAGCTGATGGTCCTCCACCAATAATAGCGACACTTTCCTTCATAAAACAAAAGTAATTGTTATTAGAAGTTTTAAAGCATGTAATTGCTTACTAATATAGAACTCAGATCGGGGAGTCCTATTTGTCCCATTCTGTGAGTGGTTTGAGAAAAGAAAGCATTTTTCAAGGAGTACGTCATATAAAATTGTTCTAACTTTTAAATAATGGTTCCAAATAGGTATGTGGTGAGTACCTCAAGAATAATTAATCCCACCGAGGTGTAACATAAAAATAACGCCATTTAGATGCTGCATTTATTCAAAGATTGGACGTTAAAGAAGTTAGAGTAGTTGGGTTTTCTTAATACACTCCACTAAATTTCAGTAGTACGGATAACAAAAAAAAATCAAAGAGTTTTTATAATGACCTCGAACTCAACTTTCACAAAAGTTTACAGTTATTCATTTGAAAAGTGAATACTTACCAAGTATCTTTATAAAACAATTATAATTATGAAAAAACTACTGCTATTATTTCTATTCTTTTCGAGCCTTTTTCTTAGTTCACAGGAGATCAAAAGAGAAAATGTCAACGGAAAAATTATTGTCGAAGGAATTGATATTGAAGGCATAACCATTTACAATACTTCTTCAAAAAAAGGAACCACTACTAATGAAATGGGGGAGTTTACCATTGCAGTAACCGTAAATGATCTGATACAAATCAGGGCCTTAGAATATCAAAACTTTGATTTTACTGTGAATAAGAGGACTACAGAGAGGAAAAAGATAAGTATTTATCTAATTGAAGAGGTTGAAAAATTAGCTGAAGTTCTGGTTTCTACAAGAATACTTACTGGTAATATTAAAAATGATGTGGATGCTGTAAAAAACTTAAATTTAAAATCCAATGCATTGTATTTTAAAATAAAAGGTAAAGATGCCATTGACTTTGGAAGTGAAAACAAGAAGCAAATTAAAGAATTAGGTATCCAATCTAATGCTATTTCTATGGTAACTGGTTTGAATCTTACGAGTGTGGTGGATCAATTATTGATACCGCTTTTTAGATCTGAGGTAAAAGATAAAAAACTGTTTGGCGTTCCAGAGGTACCTACAAAATCAATTAAGTATTATCTCGGATCTACCTTTTTAGTAGAGAATTATAATATTCCAGAGAATCGGGTGGAAGAATTTATACGATATGTTGAAAACAAAGGATTTGATTTCAACTTGTTGAACTACGGTAACGAAATGCAATTTCTTGAGCTGCTTAGTACAAAGAGCAAAATATTTTTAGAATCTAAAACCAGTAAGGATTAAAAAAAAAACAGGTTTCTGTACCAATTTATTCTTTGCGGAACCCCGGAGATGACGTGCTCCCTTCTTAGGTTGTTATCGGAATTCATTTAAAAAAATAGATCCAAAGCTTTTGTTAAGGGTCTATTTTTTTAATATAGGTCCTCCATTTAAATTATCTGTATCGACTGTTATAAAACATAAACAATCGCACAGGTACGGAATGAGTATAACTTGTATTGCTAAAGTTATATGGTTTTCAATTCCCACCTGTTTCCTTAAACACTAATTTAATTAAAAAATCCAGAAGGAATATAACCTGAGGTATATGCTTTTAGAATGTGATGCATACCAAGTACTTATTTAGGTTGCGGTATTCTAGTATTATATTTTAACTTGATCAGTTTACGTTAACATGAAATAAATAACCCACCAGTGCCGTAAGACCCATAGCGACGGTTCCCCAGAAAGTAATGCGCACAATGGCTTTTCCAATGCCAGAGCCACCCGTTCTAGCTGCTAGTGTTCCTAAAATAGCAAGGAATAAAAGTGCCGATCCATAAAGCGAATATTCCATACTTTCCAAAGGAAGAAACAAGGTTACCATAAAAGGAAGTAATCCTCCTATTGTAAACGCAGCGCCAGAGGCTAGCGCAGCTTGCATAGGTTTTGCTTGGCTTATCTCTGTTATTCCTAACTCATCTCTTACGTGAGCCCCTAGAGCGTCATGCTCGGTAAATTCTAATGCAACTTGCAACGCAGTTTCTTTAGTTAATCCTCTTTTTTCATAAATTTCTGCCAGTCGCTGCAGCTCGATTTCTGGCATTTCGCTTAATTCTTGTCGTTCCCTTTCAATGTCAGCTTTTTCAATATCAGTTTGTGAACTTACAGAAACATATTCTCCTGCTGCCATGGAAAGCGCACCAGCAACAAGTCCTGCTAATGTTGCTAGAACTATAGCTTCACGCATTCCACTCGCGGCCGTTACACCTATGGCAATACTAGCCGTAGACAAAATACCATCATTTGCACCGAGAACAGCCGCTCTCAGCCAGTTACTTCTATGTATATAATGATTATCTAAATAATCATTCAAATTTTCTGACTTTTCCAACACCTATATTTTATATATCGCTTGTTAACAAGGGTAAGCTATCCTAAATGGAGAACTAAAGTTAGTGAATAAAACAAGCTTAGAAAGGCAATGAGGGTTTTTATGTTGATATCGCTTTCGCAAAAGCGGTACTAGCAGACAAATTTATAGCCCTCCTAGTACTGCTGCCTATCGCTACAGGTTTTCAAAATTTATGTATTAAAATCGGGTAGGGGCATCCTGCTTCATTCTTCGGGGAATCAGATCTGTAAAAATAAAAACATCAAAATCGTTGATATATTTTGTTTAGAAATCTACAGATTTAGAAGGCTTCTTATATGTAGTAGCGCAAAATAATGTAATGTGCCCGGTCCTTTTCCTTTAAAGGTTTAACCTGTATACGCTCCAGAGGAGTAGGTCAATTCGTAACTATGCGAATAAATCTCGAATACAATGCCGAAAGGGTCCTGAACATAAACCATCTTATAAGGTTTTTCATTAGGATAGTATTCTCTGATAGGCATTCTTTGTTTTCCTCCGTGTTTCACTATCTTTTTAGTCAATTCTTCAATATTTGGATCTTGCACACAAAAATGGAAAAGACCTGTATGAAATGGACGGAACTCAGGTGCTTCTTTATCCCCATTTGGGAATGAAAATAACTCAATTCCTATTCCGTCGGAAGTTGACATATGAGCAATTTCAAAGTAGTTCCAATCATCACCAAAAACATCAATACACATCTGTCCTATCGCTGTATCGCTTTCCTTTTCAACTTTTGAAGGTTCCATTATGATGTACCAGCCCATTACTTCTGAATAGAATTTTACAGCTTCTTTTATACGAGGAACTGTAATTCCAATATGTGAAAATGATCTAGGGTAATTTTTAATAGTAGACATATGTTATAATTTGGATTACAAAATTAGGCTATCTTTGTCTATGGAGCAATAACTTACCAAAAAGGGGTATAGTTACTAAAACGAGTAAAATAATGATTATCAATAGTATAAAATTTAAATATTGAATAAAGATATAAGCTGTCCTCTAAATTACACCATGAATTTAATAGGTACAAAATGGAAACCTTTACTGTTATTTCATTTATTAGAAGGAGATTTGCGTTCTGGAATACTGCAAAAGAAAATTGCCGGGATTTCTAATAAAATGTTTACTCAAACCGTAAGACAGTTAGAGCAAGATGGTCTTATTACCAGAAAAATTTTCCCTGTAGTTCCTCCTAAAGTGGAATACAGTTTAACTGATAGAGGAAAATCACTTGAGAATATATTAAGAAGTTTGGATAAGTGGGGTTTGGATGATGTGCAGGAGTAACACCAGTACCATCTATTTTTGTTGAAATAAACGAATGTTAGGTAGTTATAACTTTCACATATGTAGAATCTAAAGGCAAATCAAAACCTCAGAATCTTTAATGTTTTTCGTGCAGGATACGC
The DNA here is from genome assembly GCF_047636915.1 of Nonlabens sp. GTDB lineage: Bacteria > Bacteroidota > Bacteroidia > Flavobacteriales > Flavobacteriaceae > Nonlabens. The sequence continues at coordinate 6,867 of NZ_JBLIGN010000079.1, forward strand.
TATTGTTACGTGAGCTGAAATGGATAAGATGATACAACTACTTTTTAAAAGAATTTCTGTACGCTTCTTTTTCACGCTGGGTTTTCCGTTGTACTTGGAAACCTTTTAAAAATTTACGTAAATATTGATCGTTGAGGTATTTGAATTTAGGATGTGATTTCTTCCTGAAAAACGCACTCAATTCGGTCTCACTTATTTCAACATCTCCTTTTTTCCAGATGTAGATCAACTCGTCAGAAGTAAAATTAAAAGCTATTTTCAGTTTACGTAAGATGATGGTGTTGTCCAATTCTGTTTCTGCAACAGGAATTTGCCCGTCTTTTTTACCGCGGTAATTGACGATAAGACCGTTGAGAAAAGTAGCTAGATTTTCATCAATCACGACATCAAAGTCCTCGTCTTCCTCCTTTTTAAGCCAGCAGCTTATCTCAGCTCTAGAAACTCGTTCACCAGCCTTGGCATACATATCTATCATGGAGTCATCACTCAAATTGAGAGTAAATCGCAGTCTTCTAAGTATATCGTTGTTATCCATTTCTTTTAATTCTAAGCTCGTTTTAAAGTAGCAAAGGTACGATTATGATTGTTTTTAGGTGGGGTATAGTTTTAGGGGTTTCGCTTTCGCGAAAGCTTATAGAACTTTATAACTATAAAGAGGATAAAGCCTTTTCTAATTAAAGTTTAATGCCAAACCTGGCTAACATTTTCTTTTCAAAACTCCAAAAGAACGCATGTTGTCCAAAAACCCATCCCATACACACAAGTACTACTTGATACACAGGAAATATGATAAGAATGCGCAAGGGCCAGAACAACCACGCCGATAGGGATTCTTTATTTAAACCAAGTAGCCCCATAAACGGGCCTGATATTCTGGCAGATAAAGATCCCGTAATCGCAAAAACGATAAAAATAGCGATCAATTCCCATCTATAGGTAACTTTCCATCTGGGTCTTAATTTTGTAAACAACCACAGCGTAGCCTTATAAAAAATAAAAGATAACAGCAGCGTTACTATACCAGTAAATGCATATTCATAAGTAATATCTTCAAAAGTAGCAGGTAAAATACGTATGGCGATAAAATAACTTGAAGCAAGCAGACCTATAATACCTAATAGTATAAAAAGGAGTTGCCAGTTATGGTTTATTTCCCAGTTCTCTTTTATTTTTTGCATGCTGCAAAAATAAGTTACTTCAGCTTCTGATTGTGTTTTTGTTCGAAGAAAAGAAAGTAGTTATGCAACATATAGTTGACTTCATAACCATAGTCCACATTGCGGTCATAATCTATACGGAAAGGATATAAATTTGTTTTGTAACGCATGGGATTCTGAACTCTCAAATTATATTCTGTAACCTTAAAATTATTGCTTATTTCCATACTGGATTGTGTGTAAAAACCTTGTTGGGGTTGAGTAGCCAGCCAGCCATAAAAACCGATTTCTATAACGATAACTTCGTATTCTAAGCTATCGTTTGCAATACGGACTGTATCATTTTTCACTCCAGATATAACTTTTTTATTTTTTGCTCCGGTGTTTATGCTGCTGCATCCTGCAATAGCCACTGTTATAATAATGCTGTATAATATTGTTTTCATAGGTTAAAAGTAGGGTGTAAGTTAAGTTTTATAAATCAGCAATGAGTCAATGCTATTATTCACTGAGGGAAATGTAGGTTTTAGAAACAGATAAAGCGATCACTTTTTAAGTGGTCGCTTTATAAGGGTATACATGAAGTGTAGCCGTTATCAAAAAGGCCACCACGCCTTCTGACTATTTCTACTTTTATATAAAAGTCTCCGCTAAAAAAAGCCTAAAAGATCACTAATGAATAAAAGCTCGATTCTTAGTACCCTACGTTTTGCAATAGAACCTGGAAGATCATCGCATCCAGTCATCAGGTATCGTGCTTCTTTTTGCTTTTCCTAAAATCCCTAAAAGTTTCTTGTTTTGAGCAGGTACTAAATCGGCAGCTATAGAAACAAACAAAAAGGCATTACAAGGTTTTTATTGGATTGTTTTGCAATCCTAACTGTCTTTCTTCTATTCTCGATGTGTATTCTCAAAAGGTTAGCGTTTCTTCAGGAATAAATGGGTCAGGTTTATATCTTGGGGACTCACTATGAGTATTTTTTATACTAAAGAGATCACAAAAATTATAACTAGCGCTGCTTAATTTTAGCTTAAGGAGCTCACCTTTAGGCATTAAATTATTGTAGTAGTACACTAATAATGCTACTTGTAAAGATGTCTTAAATCGGTTCTGTATGATAAGAAATACTTTTGTTAGGGTATTAAATTCGTGCATTGCTATTTTTTTAGTTCTCTTTATCTATTCTGTGTTCTTACATTGTGCAAATTCTTTATTTTGTTTGATAGTGATTATTTTAAAGGTTTTTTAAATGAAGTTAAATTTACTTTATAAGTTTTCAGCTTCTTTTTTGGGTCGAAAAATCTCGTCATTTAAAAATGAAGATTACACATTCCATATTTTATTTGAAAATATGTACACCGCTTTTACCAATTTATTTATCAAAGGCTGTTTTTTTTTTGAATAGTTGTCTTTAGTAATGCAGCTCCATAATTGGTGACCTTTTTTTAATGCTTCAACTAAACAAGAAACGATTCAAAGAGGTAACATGTGTCATAAAAATTAATGTGGTCTTATGATTTAATCCTATAGAATGGCTAATAAAAAAAGTCCCTTTCAAATAAATGAAAGGGACTTTTTGCAAGGTAAAAAAGTTCTTATTTATCTTCTGGAAGAAGTACCGCTAGTAAATAGTTTTCATCAATATACTTATTTGCAGCAGCTTGCACGTCTGCATTACTTAGGTTTGCGACTGCAGCTTCAAATTCTAGCATCTTATTAGGATCTTTTTGCTCATAACCAGCCGTATATAAAGTATTGAGCCAGTACCTGTTACTTTCTAGATTCTCCTTATGTTCTAATAGATATGCTTCTTTTACCTTATTCATATCCTTATCTGTGGGGCCATTTTTCTTGATAAGTTCCAATTCATTAAGTGCGGCAGCAACTAGTTTATCTACATTATCTGGGCCACAAGGAAAGGAAATAAGGAAATTGTAACTGGGGTAACTGATTTTACTCAAAGAACCTCTCGCACCGCCACCGTAGATACCGCCTTCTTGCTCACGCAGTGTTTCAATGATTTTAATGGTTGCAATTTCACCTAATGCGTCAAGGGCCATATCTTCTTTCGAGCTGTAGGTAATAGCTTCACCAGACCATATTATTTGCACGGTACTTTTTTCTTCAATCCCTTTTTTCACCACTTTTTTACGCGGTTTTTTAGAATCTTCTCTCCAAGGATCTACCTTATACATTTCCTTTTTCCCTGTACTTGGAAGACTTGCAATGTATTTTTTAGCAAAGTCTTGAATCTGTGTTTCATCTATATTTCCAACGAGATAAAAATTAAAGTCTCCTGCATCTGAAAAACGTTCTTTGAATAATTCATAAGCGCGATCATAGTCTGCAGCATCCATCATTTCTGGAGTAGGAAAACCAGTGTAACGCGGGCTGGAGCCATATCGCATCTTGCTCAATTCATTACTAAAATAACTTTCTGGTCTAGATAAATAGCTTCCTAAAAAAGATTTTTGTTTGTCTATAAAAGACTGATATGCTTCTTCATCTTTATTGATATCGGTAAAGTATAAATGAACCAATTGAAACATGGTCTCCATATCGTCTGGTGTAGCGCTACCACTAAAGGTTTCACTAATATTACCGACACGTGGACTAACACTTACTAGTTTACCGGTCATATATTTCCCCATGTCTGTTTGATCTAATCCAGCAACTCCACCTTCAGTCACGCCACCCATGGCTTGATTAACTGCCATATAATCCTCATCAGAAAAAAGACTAGCTCCTCCATAAGAATAAGCCCTCATAAGTACTTCATCGTTTTTGAATTCTGTTTTCTTTGTAGTAACTGTCGCACCATTACTCAAGGTGTAGGTAGTAGTTCCCAATTTGTCATTCACTTCTGTTTTTGCGATGGTACCGACAGAGGGAAGATTCTCTATAAGGTTTTCGCGTACTTCAGTGTCTTGGTATGCAGTTACTTTTCTATTAGCAACCTCATCTAAAATAGTAAGAATTTGTTCTTTTGTAGGCACCTCTTTAGTTTCTGGTCCTGTGAAAACAATAGAACGATTATCATCGTGAAGGTAACTATCCATCTTTGCATTTATTTCTGCAAGAGTTATATTAGGCATCAACGCCATTGTTGTGTGGTAACTATACTCCACACTTGGTACTGTATTTCCTTCTAGAAATTGATCCACATAAGATCCTACAATACGACCACTTTCTCTCTTGTCGCGATCTTTATAGAATGTTTCATAAAAAGATTTGTAACTGGTTTTAGCTCTGTTAAATTCGCCTTTTTGAAAACCAAATAATTTTACTCTTTGGTTTTCTTCTAATAAGGTTTCTAATGCCTTTAATTGTCCGTCTGGCGCGGTACCTGCAAAAGAGGAATAAGCATTCTTACCTCTTATACCAAAACCTCCGTAGCTGGAAGATCCAAAAATAAAGGGCGGATTAGGTTTTGTGGTCAATTCTTGTAATCTGTTGTTCATCATTTGGGAGAACAATCCATTTACTAATTCTTCTCTTAGGTCTGCCACCGTTGTAGTTG
>NZ_JBLIGN010000080.1:0-11417 GCF_047636915.1 Nonlabens sp.
TCATCTGCTCCATTGTGAATGGCCTCTCCTTCTCGGTACAAAGAGCTTTCACCGCCCATACCTAAATGGTCGTAGTGTGCACCTATCACAACTGTTTGTGCGGCTCCATTATCGATGTAACCGATGACGTTAGTTCCGGTTACGTATACATCACCCTTATCATCTGTAAAAGCAGCCTCTTGATGTGGACCACTAGAAGGCTTAAAAGAGAAAGTCTGGAAATAGGTTCCCGCATTTCCTTTAGGCTCTAACCCAGATTCTTTCATTCGCTTTACAATATAGTCTGCAGCAAGAAGTTCATAAGAGGTTCCTGTCTCGCGACCTTGTAGACGGTCTGAAGCAAGGTAAACTACATCGGCTTTCATGTCTCCTTTAACGGGTTCTGAGCTTTTTTGATCTGTCTGGCAAGACATTAAAAAACAAAGGGCTATAAAAATTATTGTGATTCTCATATTATAAATGTGGTGTTATTTTATTCAATTACTAAGGCCTGTACGTCATTTTCCCGACGTCGGCAAAATGGCCTGAAATATTTTCTCACGAGGTATAAAAACTGTTTTTGTTTTAGAAATAACACTTTGAAAGTTATCCCATTTTAAATACTTTAATACATACAGCAAATATCTCGCCCGCCAAAATTCAATGCCTTCTTCCGTAGTATAAGAATTAGCTTCAAAGTTATTTGTAAGGGTTTTTATAACATCGGATTTCATGATATAAAGATAGGGCTTACACGTACATAAAGTATATCCCTTATTTTTACCCAAAATTACATCCTCCATGAGAAAGTTTTTATTCCTTATTTCCATCGTCTCCCTTATCAGTTGTAAAGACACAGCAACTACTGAAAAGCTAACAGCAACTGACACCGAAAAAGAAACAGCACATGCAAATCCACTGATCATGGAAGGGGAAAAGCATTTTAAGGATATGTACCAAGTCACCTTTGGTGGTGATAATGCAGAGGCATATTGGAGTTTTGATGACCAGCAGCTCATCTTTCAAAGCAACTATGCAGATTGGGAAGTAGGATGTGATCAAATGTTCTTGATGAATAACGGAGACAGCTTTCGCGAAAGCGTACCGAAAATGGTCTCTACAGGTAAAGGAAGAACCACTTGTGCTTATTTCTTACCTGATAATCAACACATCATTTATGCCAGCACACATCTTGAAATGGAGGAGTGTCCAGATACTCCATTAAAGGAAAATGGTAAGTATGTATGGCCTATTTATGACAGCTACGACATTTTTGTAGCCGACCTAGAAGGGAACATCACGGCGCAACTTACCAATGAAAAAGGCTACGATGCAGAACCTACAGTTTCTCCTCAAGGTGACAAAATTGTTTTTACCAGTGATCGCAGTGGTGATTTAGAGCTGTATACGATGAATATAGATGGCAGCGATGTCAAGCAAATCACCTTTGAACTAGGTTATGATGGTGGCGCCTTTTTCTCCCCAGATGGCACGCAATTGATCTTCCGTTCTTCCCGACCTAAAACCAAAGCAGAAATTAAAGAATACCAAGATTTATTGAAAACGGGATTGGTGCAACCTACAGAAATGGAACTCTACATCTGTAATGCAGACGGATCTGATTTGCGTCAGTTAACTCAACTGGGAAATGCCAACTGGTCACCCTTCTTTTTACCAGATGGAAAACGGGTCTTGTTCTCTTCTAACTTTGAAGCCGAACGAGGTTTTCCTTTCAACTTATACATGATCAATACCGATGGAACTGGTCTGGAACGCATCACACATGGCGACACTTTTGACGCTTTCCCAGTTTTTTCTAACAATGGAAAATACCTGGCTTTTTCTTCTAACCGAAATAATGGCGGTGGACGAGATACGAACTTGTTTATTGCAGAGTGGCAGGATTAGTTTTTTGTCGCTGTATCAGTTTACAGTAGTTTAGATATAAATTTATGTTTCGCTTTCGCGAAGACGAGATAAAAAAATTGATACAGCACTTGATATGTTACGAAAGTAGAACTTTAAACAAACTCTTTCTTTTACCTATTCTGTAACTTCTAATTCTATTCCCGTTTGGAAATGAGCAACCTCTGCAATAGAGGGAGCGAAGTACTCTAATTCTTCCTCAAGTCATTTCCTTTCCAGAGTGGAGGATTTTATTCTATCCTTGAAAGTACTGTTAAGCAATAGTCGACCCATTCACCACTGCATCGTCTGGATTGATAAAAACCAATTTTCCTTCTGGATCCTCGGCAAGTAAAATCATTCCTTGAGACTCTACACCACGTAATTTTCTGGGTGCTAAATTTGCAAGAACAGTTACTTTACGACCTATTAATTCATCGACAGTGTAATGTTGTGCGATTCCTGAAACGATAGTTCTTGTATCGATTCCTGTATCTACCGTCATGACCATTAACTTATCTGTTTTAGGCATTCTTTCGGCAGTTAGAATTTCTCCTACGCGCAGGTCCATTTTCATGAAATCGTCGTAATTCGTTTCTTCTTTTTGTGGCATAAGGTGAGGAATTGTTGCCGCATTTGCAGCTTTTGTAGCTTCTAGTTTATCGAGTTGCGCTTGGATTTGCTCGTCTTCTATTTTAGAAAAAAGCAATTCTGAGGTGTTTATTTTGTGATTTGATGGAAGTAGTGGCTCGTTTTCAGCTACCCGATTCCAACTTGCTCCTATAGGACCAGCTTTTTTCTCAGTTTCGGCAGATTCCGTATCAAGTGAGGAATAATCAAGAATGTTTTTCAACTTCGTTGATGTATGTGGTAAAAACGGCTCACTTAAAATAGCTAGTGCCGCAGTGAGTTGTAAACACACATACATGATGTTCTGCACTTGTTCTGGATTGGTTTTTACGAGTTTCCAAGGTTCTAATCCTTCCTCAGCAATGTATTTGTTTCCTAAACTGGATAAATTCATCAAATCCTGAAGCGCCTCTCTAAAACGGTAACGATCCAGACTGTCTCCTATGGATTTAGGGAAGTTCTTGATTTGGTTCAATAGCTTTTGATCACGCTCTGTAAAATCAATAGCTTCTGGAACGATTCCATCGTAATATTTATTGGTCAGTACAATCACTCGGTTCACAAAGTTTCCAAGGTTAGCAACCAACTCATTGTTATTTCGTGCTTGAAAATCTTTCCAAGTAAAGTTATTGTCTTTAGTCTCTGGTGCATTTGCTGTTAACACATAACGCAATACATCCTGCTGCCCAGGAAAATCTTCCAGGTATTCATGCAACCATACGGCCCAGTTTCTAGACGTTGATATCTTATCATCTTCTAGATTTAAGAATTCGTTTGCAGGCACATTTTCTGGCAAAATATACTCCCCATGCGCTTTTAACATCGCAGGAAAAATGATACAGTGAAAAACAATATTGTCTTTTCCTATAAAATGCAGCAGTGATGTATCGTCTTTCTTCCAGTAATCTTCCCAATTCTTTCCTTCACGAGCTGCCCATTCTTTAGTGGCAGAAATGTACCCAATAGGAGCATCAAACCATACGTAAAGTACTTTACCGTCAGCTCCTTCTACGGGCACAGGAATACCCCAATCCAGATCACGAGTCACCGCACGAGGATGCAAACCATCGGTGATCCAGCTTTTTACCTGACCTAATACATTTGTTTTCCAGTCTTTAGCATGTCCTTCTACGATCCACTCGTTCAACCAGTCGCTGTACTCATCCAGTGGTAAAAACCAGTGCCTGGTTTCTTTTAATTCTGGTGTATTTCCTGTAATGGCACTTTTAGGATCTATTAAATCGGTACCGTTATGGGAAGTCCCACATTTCTCACATTGATCTCCATAAGCTTCTGTATTGCCACATTTGGGACAAGTTCCCACCACAAAACGATCTGCTAGAAACTGGTCTGCTTCTGGATCGTATAATTGCTCGGTGACTTGCTCAATAAACTTACCATCATTGTATAATTTAGTAAAAAAAGCAGTTGCTGTTTCATGATGAATAGGTGCGGTAGTGCGGCTGTAATTATCAAAAGTGATCCCAAATTCTTTAAAAGAATCTCCGATGATTTTATGGTAGCGATTCACCAGTTCTTGAGGAGTAATCCCTTCCTTTTTTGCTTTGATCGTAATAGGCACTCCATGCTCATCACTACCGCAAATAAAAGCGACATCACTACCGTTCATACGCTGGTAACGCGCAAAAATATCGGCAGGCACATAGACTCCAGCAAGATGCCCTATGTGAACAGGGCCATTAGTATAAGGCAATGCTGCCGTAATCGTAAAACGTTTTTGAATGCTCATGAAATTCTTTTGAGAGTTGCAAATTTACGACATTGCTCTTTCCTAAAAGATACTTTTATAAGTGGTTGTAGCTATTGTTTTCCCGCTTTCGCGAAAGCGGAACCCAACAATAATTAATTCATCACAAACTGACTGCTGTACTGCTGTCCGTTAGTTTCAATTTTATAAATATACGGACCAGAAGATACTCTAGAAGGCAAGCTTTCCTGAATATGTATATCATGAACGCCTGGTAAGAAATATCTATTTGCCAGCTGGCCTACTTCCTGACCCAGCATATTATAAATACGTATGTCCAGTTTGCGGCCGCTTTCTAGCTGAAGATGCAAACTCACCTGTCGTGGTTTATGGATCACAAAATGAGTAAAATCTATATTGGTAATGTTGCCTATTCCAGCTGTGGTGCAATTGAAACCCAGAGGGATATTGTTGAAATTCCCATTGAGCATCGCCTGGTCTACCATAGACGGTGGAATGCACAACCATTCTTTCATCACCGTAGAATATATATCTCTAAAATCTGTACTGTAAATCATGTTGCCATTGGCATCCAGATTGGTCAGGCTAGGATGCGCTCCTATAAATCCGTTTCCGTTTAAGCCACCGCCAAAAAGCATCATAGGCGCTGCGGCGCCGTGATCTGTTCCATTAGAACCGTTTTCTTCTACGCGCCTACCAAATTCTGAAATGGTCATGCAAAGCACTTCATCCTGATTTCCATAAGCGGCAAGATCGTTGTAGAACGCATCTATAGATTCAGAGAGTTTTTGCATGCGGTCAGCATGTGTTCCCGCCTGATTTGCATGGGTATCAAAACCGTCTAGGGTGACCATATACACTTTTGTACCTAGTTGCCCTTTGATCAATCTCGCCACAATAGAAAACTGCTCTGCAATAGAGTGGTTCCCATAAGTAGCTTGTGTGGAGCTTGCCTGATATGCGTTATTGATGACTCCTGCATATTGAAAGGTGTTGTTAGTAATAGACCTTAAAAAGCTCAATTGATCTCCATAAGTGCAGGGTGGCACATTTACGGCATCGTGTTGCCAGCCGTTTTGGGCGAGGTTATAGAGTTGCTGTGGATCTGCGACAGAAAAAGCATAATTAGTCTGTGATCCTTCAAAAGCTAAATTCCCTAAACTACCTATTTGTATCGCTGGTGGCACCGCCGGCGGACTCAATAAAAAGTTGGGGAATTCATTTTCAAAAAATCTACCCATCCAGCCTGTTTCTTCTACGGCAGCTGGCTCTGTACTTGCCCATATATCACTGGATCTAAAATGGGACAGATTTTGTCCTTGATAACCCACTCCATGAACGACTTTCATTTCTCCATTTCCCCATCTGGATTGCAGCGAGCTCATAAAAGAAGGAAGTCCAAAGTCTGGACTCAAATTATATAAGGAATTTTGTGGTAATGCGATGGTTGCTCTATTAGCCGCATAAGTACCGTAATCATAAACAGGAACAATAGTGTTCAACCCGTCATTCCCACCTTTGAGTCGAACTAAAACAAGTACTCGATCGTTGGTGCTTGCTGCAAGTGCCGCTGTAATAGGAGATGCCATAGCGCTAGAAATTTGAGAACCTCCTAAGGTAAATGCTCCTGCACCAGCTATTCCAAGTGCTTGTAAAAAAGTTCTTCTATTCCAAGATTCGTGTTCGTCTTGGTGTGCCTGTGAATTTGGGTCTTGGTGTTTGTTACGAGATGTACACATAGCGCTATTATTTAAGTTGGAATTCTGGCATTCTAAAAACATGCTGTAACAACAATATTACCTGATAAGGAACAGAGCCCCAATTGAGGTCCCATTGCATATTAGTATAATAATTCTCTGGCACATCTCCTTTAAAAACCGTTATTGCTAGTGCATAATCAGAAGCTGTATAAAGATTTTTAGAGACAAATCGATCTATAATATCTCTTGCGATTGCATCAGGATCATTTATGGATAAAGAAGCATCCAAGGCTATATTTCGAAATAACTCTTGATCTATATTCCACATGGTCCACATGATATATTCCTGCGCTTGCCACCTTCCTGTAATCGTGCTGCTATTGATCCAATCTCGATCTCCTTGCCAGCCAGCAACATCTATAGGATTGAAATATTGTTGACCTAAAATAGAAGAGTAATAAAAAAGTGTGTTCAAATTTACTTGTGGAAAATTAAAGTTGGCTTCCTTAATAAACATCCCTAAACAATCCAAAGGGTCTTTAATCACCGTTGCGCTTGCTTCAGGATCAAAGAAATGCTCGCTTTTAAACAGCTGTTTTACTACGGGTAGCAGTTCCCAATTGGCATTTCTAAATGTCAGTGCCAGTTGATCTATGATACTTTGTGCTGGTAATTCAGGACTTACAAAAGCGCTGTAAATTTTCTTTACTATAAAGTCAGCGATTTCAGGAGCTCGCACCGCAAATAAATGATCTATTAAGGTATCGTGGTTGAAATTTGCAGCAGTTCCGAAAATAGTTTTGGATGTGTCATCAAATGTATTTTGTTGAAACGCTATAGGTGCACCAATTTCTGTATAGTTATTATACCCCGTTAATGCTCTAGCTGCCTCGACAATGTCTGTCTGCGTATAATTGTTATTTTCTCCCAAGGTAAAAAGTTCTAGTAGTTCTCTAGCGTAGTTTTCGTTTGGGCTGAATTTATTGTTCCGTACACCGTTTAAGAAAACCAGCATGGACTCATTTTTACCCATTTCTTTAACGAGCGTTTTAAAATTACCCAATGCGTGTGTCTGTAACAAGTTGTAATATTGATACATCCAACTAGGAGCATTATAATCTTCTAGCTTGGTTACAAAATGATTGTGCCAGAACAGGGTCATTCTTGCTCTAAGATTAAGATTCAGAGTATCATTGAATACCTGAGTATACCATTCTTGAATCTGAGCAGTACGCTCTGTATTGAAATTTGTATAATCACTTCGATCCCAAAAAGCCCAAGATGGAGCTGGAGTAACTGCATAATTTGCGGCGGTATTGATATAGTTTTCTATAAATACGTCAGGAACTTGGGTGATAGCGATCGCCTCTTGTGCCTGGTTAAGCCCATATCCTAGTCTTCTTAATGTATGGCGTACTTTTTCTATATCCCATGGATTTGCCGCAGTACCGGTATAGATTGCGAGCGATGCCGTATTGCAAGAAGTAAGTGTTTCCATTTTTTTTTAATTAAAAGGCTGTACAAGTTCGTATTAAAAAAGTCTTTACTCCTCAACAATACCAGAGGTACTATATAAAATACTAATTTAGTGTTTTGACTTTTAGTGTTTAAAATAGTTTAAATTGTCTCTAAATAAAAATTTCATTGAATTACAAGCCAGCTATTTACCTTAAAAAAGGCGATCGTGTTAGGATACTTTGCACTGCGAGAAGTGCATCAGAAAGTGACCTTACACCTGCAAAAAATCTTCTAGAATCTTGGGGCTTGCGAGTGAGTTATGGCAAAACCATTGGTAAAAAAGAACATCAATTCGGTGGGACAAAAGAGGAACGATTAGCAGATTTTCAACAAGCGATCGATGATTCAGAAGTTAAAGCTATCTGGATTGCTCGCGGCGGATATGGGACTGTGCAGTTGATCGACACTATTGATTTTTCTGCTTTTGCGAAAGCAGAACCCAAAATAATCATTGGTTACTCCGATGTGACGTTGATTCATGGCAAATTACAATCTCAAGGATTTACCAGTGTTCATAGTTTTATGCCACTGGAGTTGGCTCAAAAGCCCGAAACTAGTGTAGAGAGTTTAAGGAAAACACTTTTTGGCGAAAGCCAAACCATAATTATTGAAAATAGCTATCTAGTACCGCATCAAGTTATAAAAGCGCCCGTTGTTGGTGGAAACCTGTCCATATTATACAGCATGCTGGGCAGCGATACATTTCCAGAAATGGAAAATCAGATTCTATTTATAGAAGATATCGATGAATACCTGTACCACATAGAACGTATGATGTACTCGCTTAAAAGAGCTGGAAAGTTGACTAAATTGAAGGCACTGCTCGTTGGTGGCATGACAGGTATGAACGATCATGACATTCCTTTTGGTAAGAATGCTACGGAAATCATACGGTCTATGACTCAAGAATATGATTATCCGGTCATCTTTAATTTTCCTGCTGGGCATATTACAGATCATCGCACGTTACAATTAGGTGGAGAAATGACTATTGAAATTTTACTGAAAACCATAAAATTCACTCCGTAAAATGGCAGAGCATAACGATTTAGGAAACGAAGGAGAAGAGATGGCAGCTTTACATTTATTAAAGGCTGGATATGACCTATTGAAACGCAATTACACCTTTCAAAAAGGCGAGATTGATATCATTGCTCGTAAGAAAGATGTGGTAGTTATTGTAGAAGTTAAAACAAGGTCTACGCCCGATTTTGGTAATCCACAGGATTTTTTAAAAATTGGGCAGATTCAGCGACTGGTAGCTACAGCAAATCATTATGTGGAGAATTTTGTAGAAGATGATGTAGATGTACGTTTTGATATCGTAGCGATTATTAAAAATAAATCCGGCATAAGACTGGAGCATATTGAAGATGCGTTTTATCATTTTTAATGTGGTAGGTGGTAAAAAGCACCTCTATCGAGGCGTTTTTTTATATAATGAAAGACATAGCTTCTATTTATTATCTGATGTGGCCTTTGTTTCTTCTGCCTCTGTGATTTCTTTAACTAGGTAAACATAGACGGGGAAGTGATCACTGAAACCGCCTGTAAAACCGCCATCTGCAAAACTTCGTAAAGGATACCCCTTATATCTTCCCGACTTGTTCGTCATAAAACTAGGGTTATAGATATTAGCTTGATAATACCGATAACCACTTTGATTTGCCTCGTTTAATAATGGGTAAGTAACCATGATCTGATCAAAAATATTTCCTGCATCGCGATATGCGAGTGTGTTATACCCGTCCTTTAACATTTGAATATAGGGATTGTAAATCATTTGTGGACGTACATCTTCTCTGTCTTTTTGAGCATTGAGGGTTACAAGAACACTGTCGTTAGTGGGATCGTCATTTAAATCTCCCAAAACAAAAATTTTAGACATCGCGTCGATACTGTGCAGGGAATCAATGGCTTTTTGATTCAAAGCTGCAGCAGACACCCGAGAGGCACGACTCTTTTGCTCGCCTCCACTACGGGATGGCCAGTGATTTACGATAAAACTCATTTTATCACCGTCCAGCTCTCCAGTGACTACTAACTGGTCACGCGTATAAATACGTTTGCCGGTACTTGCTCTATAGATAAGTAATTCATTGCTCTGACTGTTCAATACTTTAAAATCACTTTTCTTATACAACAGTCCTGTATCAATACCACGGCGGTCTGGAGAATCGTAGTGCTCGATCCCATAATCAAACTCAATAAGCAATGGATGGTTCACCAGATCTTCCAGCACTTTTCTGTTTTCCACTTCACAGATGCCTATTACAGATGGCGCAGATTGTGATTTCTCAGCACCTATTTTACGTATCACACGCGCCATAGAAGTGAGTTTCTTCTGGTACACTTCGGCTCTAACACCTTCGGCCATTTCCATGATCGGACTAGCTTCATCATCTATCGTGATATCGTCTTCGATATCGTATAAGTTCTCAAGATTATAAAAGGCAATCGTTTTCACTTTGTACTGTTTTGCCTTAGACGTAGTTTGTGCTTGTGATGCCTTTGCGAAAGCAAAAAAACATAAAGCGCTCATTATTATATTTTTAAACATTTTTATTAAATATCAACGGTTATGTTAGTGTAAAGTTAATTACAAATTTCGCCTCAAAGGTACGCAACTCATTAGAAAATCGTAATATTACTGGCTTTCTTAGTGAAATCTTAATATTATCAAATGACTAATCAACAACTTAACAAACTTCTTTTAAGTTTTTTTATGCTGGTATCTACTATAGGTATGGCACAAGAACTGCTTAAAGGTAGAGTTATCGATGACCGTACCGAGGAACCGATCCCTGGCGTAACCATTAATGTTCTGGGAACAAAATTTAATGCCACCACTGGTGCAGACGGATATTTTGTCGTTACTGGTGCTATTGCTTTAGGAGATCAAAAGATTTCTGTAAGTAGAAATGGCTTCTATACCAGAACAATTCCCATAGTAATAGACCTTATTAATATTGTAAATATCGATCCTCTGTACTTGCAGATGGATAATTCTGATATCACACAGTCGCAAGGGATTATCTCTTTAACAGAAAACGATCTTGCCGATGATGAGAATGCCGCAAACAATGTTTCTGGATTGTTACAGGCCACAAGAGATCAGTTTTTAAGAGCTGCAGCATTTGATTTCAGCGCCACATTCTTTAGACCTAGAGGTTTAAATAGTGAAGATGGTAAAGTTATTATTAATGGTATCGAGATGAACAAGCAGTTCTCTGGAAGACCACAATGGAGCAACTGGGGTGGAGTTAACGATTTACAACGCAATCAAAACTTTACCATGGGACTGGGTGCTGCCGATAACAGCTTTGGTGGTTATGCTGGTGTACAGAGTATAGATATGAGGGCTTCACAACAACGTGCAGGATCTCAAATATCCTATGCGAGTTCTAACAGAAGTTATAGAGGTCGTTTTATGGTATCTCACCGTTCTGGATTGTTAAATAACGGCTGGTCCTATGCCATCAATGCCTCTAGAAGAGCTGGTGAGGAAGGTTTTATAGATGGAACTGTGTACGATGCTAATTCTTTAGGTATTTCTGTAGAGAAAAAAATAAATGACGCGCACTCCGTCAATTTTACCGGAATGTACACTCCGAATAGACGCGGTCGCCGTACGGCAATGACACAAGAAATAAGGGATTTAAAAGGGGTCAAATACAATCCATTTTGGGGAACTCAAAATAATGTTCAACGCAATAGTAGAATAAGAGAGATCGAAGAGCCTGTTTTTATGTTGAACCATTACTGGACCATTAACGATAAAATCAAATTAAACACTAACGTGGGCTATCAATTTGGTAAAATAGGAAATACCCGTATCGATAATGGAGGTACTACATTAGGGACGTCACAAGGTCAAGATTATTATGGAGGAGGCGCCAGAAACCCCAATCCTGACTATTACCAGAATTTACCGAGTTATTTTTTAAGGAATGGTC
>NZ_JBLIGN010000081.1:0-11273 GCF_047636915.1 Nonlabens sp.
CAGGCAATACTTTTACCACTTAAATTTCAAACTTATGAAAATAGCTGTTGTAGGGGTTACCGGTATGGTAGGCAAGGTGATGCTGCGTATCCTTGAAGAGCGCGATCTAACTATTTCTACGCTTATTCCTGTGGCCTCAGAGAAATCTGTAGGAACAGAAATAACCTTTAAAGGCAAACAAGTAAAGGTAGTAAGTATGAAACAGGCTGTGGAGATGAAACCAGATATTGCCCTTTTCTCTGCTGGTGGTTCTGTAAGTATAGAGTTTGCGCCTCAATTTGCAGCGGTAGGAACTACCGTTATTGATAATTCTAGTGCTTTTAGAATGGATGCTGATAAGAAGTTGATCGTTCCAGAAATAAATGCTAACTCTCTTACTAAAAAAGATAAAATCATTGCAAATCCCAACTGTTCTACCATACAATTAGTAGCAACGCTGGCACCACTTCATAAAAAATATGGAGTAAAAAGATTGGTGGTTTCTACCTACCAGTCTATTACAGGAACTGGTGTAAAAGCAGTAGAGCAATTAGAAAATGAATATGCCGGTAAAAAAGGACCGATGGCTTATCCTTACCAGATTCATAAAAATGCGATTCCTCATTGTGATGTATTTGAAGAAAATGGATACACCAAAGAAGAAATGAAACTCGTACGCGAAACCCAAAAGATTCTAGACGATAAAACTATCGCCGTTACCGCAACTGCCGTGCGCATTCCTGTGGTAGGGGGACATTCTGAAAGTGTCAACGTTGAGTTTAAAACTGATTTTATCGAGTCTGACGTAAGAAGACTGCTATCAGAAACTCCTGGAATAACGGTCCAAGATAATGTAGATGTTAATGTGTACCCTATGCCATTAACGGCTCAGGGAAAAGATGATGTTTTTGTAGGCCGTATAAGAAGAGATTATTCTCAACAAAACACAATCAATATGTGGATCGTTTCAGACAACCTTAGAAAAGGTGCTGCTACTAACGCAGTTCAGATAGCAGAGTACTTGATAAAAAACGATTTGATTTAAAACCATTGCAGTAACAAATCAACGCGTAATTTTTATTTAACTTTACGTGTTGAAGGTTTCAGTTATGACAAGAAAAGTACTCCCAGTTTTTTTTATTTCTTTTTGTCTAATGGCGCAAGGACAATTCTGGACAGAAACTTCATCAGGATTTACAGCTAATCTTACAGGATTAAGCAAGTTTCATGTAGTAGATGCAAATGTTGCTTGGGCTATTGCCTACGATGGTGTGAATACCTCAAATAACATCCAGCAATTTTCTAAAACAGATGATGCAGGATTGACTTGGACCGCAGGAGCTTTTGATTTGGGCGATCTTGATCTAGGAATAGCAGATGTAAGCGCAGTAGATACCAATACCGCTTTTGTGGCTGCTTATCCTAGACAGGTGGCACAACAAGGTGGCATCTGGAAAACCGTTGATGCTGGGGCGACTTGGGCGCAACAAACAGGAGCTGCTTTCAATAATGCAGCTAGTTTTCCAAATGTAGTACATTACTTTGATGCAAATAACGGCCTAGCGATAGGAGACCCTGCAAATGGATATTGGGAAATTTATATTTCTAATGACGGTGGTGACACTTATTCAAGAATACCTTCTTCTAGTTTGCCAGCGCCATTGAATAATGAATTTGGTTACTTATCTCAATTTGCTTATTCGGGTGATAGTATCTGGTTTACCACTAGCGCTGGACGCATGGTGCATTCATCGAATCGTGGAGTAACTTGGAATGTGTATCAATCGCCCTTAACTGATTTTGGTGGGACTGCTATCTTTGGTGATATTTCTTTTGCAACAGCCAGTCGTGGAGTGATCCAAAGTAATACAGGAAGTATATTTAAAACAACAGATGCTGGACAGACTTGGAATAACGTTGTGTTTTCTGGAACAGGTGCTCCTTATGGTGGTGCTATTGCTTATATTTCAGGAACGTTTCATATGGTAAGTGCTGGAGGCGAGGCAAATTTTGCTGGCAGTTCATACTCGCTCGACGATGGAATTACTTGGATCAATATTGATACGGATCAACACGTAGATAGTGCTTTTTTTAATGAGACTGTTGGATATAGCGGTAGCTTTAGTGATGTCATAAATAACCTAGGTGTTTTTAGATATACGGATACTGTGTTGAGTGAAACGCTGGTAACAGAAACATCAGAAGTGCGCTTGTTCCATAACAATCAGACAGAACAATTAGAGATTCTTTCAGGTTTACAATTTGAAAGTGTAAGGATTTATGATTTACAGGGCCGATTGATCACAACATCTAAATCAAATAATATAAGTACCTATCAACTTCAATCTGGTGTCTATATGGCTCAAATCTTTACAGATTCGGGACCTATAACCTCTAGATTTATAAAACAATAACGCCTATTTACCGCTAAACGGTGGATATAAATTGAATTATTCCATTGGTGTCCATTTGAAAATACAGGCATTGACACATTTGTAGAATGGTGTTTTTAAGGGTGTGAAACGAAAAAAGAAGCAATTTATATTTGATATTTAAACACTAAAATGATACAACTATGAAAAAATGGCTAATAGGAGCAGCAGTTTTAACGGTATTAATTTCCTGTAAGGAAGAAGATAAAAAAGAAGAAAGTATGGCAATGACTTATCCGCAATCAAAAAAAGTGGATACCGTAGATGTGTATCATGGTGTTGAAGTAGCAGACCCTTATAGATGGCTGGAAGATGATCGCAGTGAAGAAACGGGCGCTTGGGTAAAGGAGCAAAATAAAACGACTGAAGAATTTCTTTCTCAAATAACCTACAGAGATGAGATCAGAGAACGCCTAACGGAGATTTGGAATTATGAAAAAGTAGGCGCTCCATTTATGGAAGGAGCATATGCTTATTTCTATAAAAATGACGGGCTTCAAAATCAGTATGTTATTTATAGATATTTGAAAGATGGCGATCCAGAAACTGCTGAGGTATTTCTAGATCCAAATACATTTAGTGCGAAAGGAACGACTTCTCTAGGCGGTGCTAACTTTACAAAAGATGGTTCCTTATTTGCTTATTCCATAAGCGAAGGTGGTAGTGATTGGAGAAAAGTAATCGTGCTCGATGCAACTTCTATGAAACAAGTGGGCGATACGATTAAAGATGTAAAATTCTCTGGGATGTCATGGAAAGGAAATGATGGCTTTTTCTATTCCAGTTATGATAAGCCCGAAGGAAGTGAGTTAAGCGCTATGACAGATCAACATAGGTTGTATTATCATAAAATGGGAACGCCCCAAAGTGATGATCAAGTTATTTTTGGCAGTACTGCAGATCAGAAGTATAGATACGTAAGTGGCAGCGTCACTGAAGATCAAAAATATCTAGTCATCTCAGGAAGCACATCTACAAATGGGGGAAAGATGTGGATGAAAGAATTGAACATACCAAATGCACCTTTAGTAGCTGTAGTTGATAATTTTGATACCAATACGTATTTATTGCACAATGAAGGATCAAAATTATGGCTGGTCACTGATTATAAAGCGCCCAACCAGAGAATAGTCGCTACTGATTTTTCAAATCCTACTCAGGAAACTTGGACAGATGTGATTCCAGAAACAGAGCACGTACTTGCTCCGTCTACAGCGGGTGGTTATCTATTTACAGAATATATGGTAGATGCTGTTTCTCAAGTAAAACAATACAATTATGACGGGTCCTTAGTAAGAGAAGTAAAACTTCCAGGAATAGGAAACGTGGGTGGTTTTAGCGCAAAAGAAAAAGAAAAGACGTTGTATTATAGCTTTACCAATTATACGACTCCAGGAAGTATTTATTTGTATGACATTAAAGAAGGAACTTCAGAAGTATATCGCAAGCCAGATATCAAGTTCAACAGTGATGACTTTGAAAGCAAGCAAATTTTCTATACCTCTAAGGATGGTACAAAAATACCTATGATCGTCTCGCATAGAAAAGGATTAGCTTTGGATGGTAAAAACCCAACTATTCTTTATGGTTATGGAGGTTTTAATATCTCTTTAAACCCTGGTTTCTCTGTTACGCAAGCGGCATGGATGGATATGGGTGGTGTTTATGCGGTAGCAAACCTTCGTGGCGGTGGAGAATATGGTAAAAAATGGCATGATGCAGGGACTAAATTGCAAAAGCAAAACGTATTTGACGATTTTATTGCTGCCGGAGAATGGTTAAAAGAAAATAAATATACCGATACAAAACACCTTGCAATTCAAGGTGGATCAAATGGAGGGCTTTTAGTAGGAGCCACCATGACGCAGCGGCCTGACCTTGCAGGAATAGCATTTCCTGCTGTAGGAGTTCTTGACATGTTGCGTTATAATAAATTTACTGCTGGTGCAGGATGGGCCTACGATTATGGAACAGCTGAGGATGATCTAGAAATGTTTGAATACTTAAAAGGATATTCTCCATTGCACAATATCAAAGAAGGCGTTTCCTATCCAGCCACTATGATAACTACAGGCGATCATGATGATCGTGTAGTGCCTGCTCATTCTTTTAAGTTTGCTGCAGAGCTTCAATCTAAGCAGGCTGGAAAGGCACCTACTTTAATTAGAATAGAAACTGATGCAGGTCACGGTGCTGGTAAATCTACAGAGCAACAAATTCAAGAGAGAACTGATATTTATGCTTTCGGCCTTTATAATATGGGATATACAGAGCTTCCAGATGTAAAGTCTCAAGTGAAGATGTAAAATTATTTTATAAATTAGTTCAAGAACCCATGCTCCAAAGCATGGGTTTTTTTTATCCCTTTGCAATATTTTAAAAAGAGTATCATTTTTCGTTCTCAGAGCTTTTCAGATTTGATAGGACAAATATTGGAGTTATTGTTGGCGTTATACGGATTTGTTTGAGATGATTTTATAGAGTAAAATTTTTATTTTATCAGTTTTGATGCACCCTTTTCTATCAGTAAGCACCTCATTTATAAAATAGATTTAGACGAATATCAGCGATCCTGCTATTCATGTCTAGCTTGTGGAGATCTAAAATTGAATAGAAATCAATTCCTGTATCTCTTTACAATTAGTTAACTCATAATATACCATCTCATAAAATCTGCTTAACCTCATTAGGTTGCGTATAGCTTTCTTTTGTAAGTATAAAATTTAACAAATGAAAAATATTATTTATGCGCTCTGCGCACTTGCTCTATGGAGTTGTAATAATGATGACGACGCTGGTAGTTTTATAGCGCAATCTACAGAAGTGAATTTTCAAAGAGGAGCTACCATTCAAGTAGGTGGGGAAGGAAGTGCTGAAATAAGCGCTTATGATAAAGTAAGTAAAAAACTCTTTGTTATTAACGCAGCTGCTAATCAGGTAAACGTATATGACCTGACTGACCCTAGTATACCTGTTGAACAACCTGCCATAGTTCTAATGACTGGCGCACCGAACGGTGTTGCGGTGGGGAATGGAATTATTGCGGTAGCAGTAGAGAATGATAACAAACAATTAAACGGTACGGTTGTTACTTATGATATCGCAACTCAAAACCTTTTGAATACTTTTACCGTAGGAGCACTACCAGATATGGTTACTTTCACACCAGACGGATCAAAGATTATTGTTGCTTGTGAAGGAGAACCTAATGATGATTATACAATCGATCCAGAAGGAAGTGTAGGGATTATTGACGTGGCCACAGGAAACGTTCAATTACTGAGCTTTGCATCCTTAAATGGTCAGGAAGCAAGTTTGAGAAATGAAGGGGTTAGAATATTTGGTCCTGGAGCTACTGTTGCACAAGATCTAGAGCCAGAATTTATAGTTATTTCTGAGGACGGAAAAACGGCTTTTGTAACCTGTCAAGAAAACAATGCATTGGTAAGTATCGATATAGAAACAGTTGCGATCAATTATATTAAGGCTTACGGAACGAAGGATTACAATGATCCACAAAACAGTCTGGACGCAAGCGATAGGGATAACGCAACCGAATTAAAGAACTGGCCCGTACAATCCTTTTACCATCCTGATGGAATGGCGATTGTAAACGTCGGTGGTTTAGAATTAATCGTTACAGCAAATGAAGGAGACGCTCGTGATTATGATGGCTATTCTGAAGAAGAACGATTGAAAGATTTGATATTAGATCCAACTGCTTTTCCTGATGCAGCAACCTTACAGTTGGATGAAAATCTAGGGAGGCTTAAAGTAACCACTGCAAATGGTGATATAGATGGTGATGGCGATTATGATGTTATCTTTGGATACGGAGCTCGTAGTTTTAGTTTTTGGACCACTAGTGGAGACTTATATTATGATAGTGGTAACAGTATAGCTGTAAATACGCTTGCTATCAACCCTACAAGATTCAATGATGAAGATGGAAGAAGTGATGATAAAGGAGCAGAGCCAGAAGCAGTTGCTGTTTTAGAAATTAAAAGCAGTATTGCTAAATTAAGTCCAGCTAGCAATCGTTTTATACTCGCAGTTGCCATGGAACGTACTGATGGTGTCTTATTATATGATGTAACCAATCCAACTGATCCTGTATTTTTAACCTGGTTACAAGCTATGGGTGATGAAGCTCCAGAAAGTCTATTAATGATACCTCGTGAAGATAGCGGTAACGATAAGGCACTATTAATTGTGAGTAATGAAGACAGTGGCACGGTAAACATTTATCAAAATATGGTAACCGATTAGCAATACGCAACTAGGGTTTAAAAGACGAATTAAAAATATTAAGTATACCTAGATATCTCGATAAACGAGGTGCAGGTTCTTACAGCGCAACAGCTTCCAATTTATAAAGCCTTATAATAGACCCTTATGTGGCAGTTGAAATTTAAATTGATGTAAGAGGAGACTTTAAATAGAGAAACCCGTGTTGAAAAGCACGGGTTTTTTGTTATCGTGTAAAGAGGGTTGTAATGTTGGTTTTGTAAAAGAACAATAAAATAAAAGCAGGTAATCCCTTCTGATTACTTCTTTTTATTGATAGTAGCGCTTGTTACCACCTATTTGAATGAATAACCTAAATGACTCTCCAATTACACCCCTTAGAATGATGCTTTTTTCTTGTAGCTTTTGTTTGCCTTTTAGGCAACAGCACAAAACCAAGAACTCAACTCCTATATTCAAAAAGGACGTAGTCATTTTGGTAAGCCAGATTCTCTCAAATAGTATGGAGATTTACTCATTTCTTTAGAAGACGGCACTGCAAAAGCAAAAGTAATACGCACTGTAAATAAATTAGAAGGCGTTTTAATCCATAGATTACAGTTCTTGGTATGCGGCGCAGAATCAGATAGAAGACTTACATCTCACATCTTGCATCTCAAAAATCGTAAGAAGGGGCATTACAAGTTTATAAACTAGAGTAAATTGCTGCATACGGTTGGAGCAAGTATACTTTTACTGTAGCATCATATCAAAGCGCACAGCTCTCCAGTATCGATTCATTCCATCAAGTAGATTCTCTTATACAGTTGCATTATTTGATCCATAAGGACACCGCTTAGTTTTTTAAAAGAGGCTAAAATTGCGGTCATTAATAATAAAGTGACACCTGAAATTTCTAGATCACTAGAAATACAGAAATATTACTCGAAGTACACAACAGACATCTTCCACATGCGATCAGGCATCTCGATGGATGAAGAAGCAAGGACACTTTCGTATTTAATAAAGCTATGGTTTTGATCAGTTTATTTTGATAGATTTAGAAGTTTTTAGGTCAATTATGTCAGGAGAATTAAATTGAAATATTGCAGACTTGATCTTCATTTCAGAATTTATGCTTGCTACAGGCGGAACATCTATTAACATGAAGTTCAACATCAAGACGAGTAAAGACGTGCCCCTTTTTGCAACTGCTTTTTTATAAAATTTTAGCAGGTTCTTGCGGGTTGGTGACTACCTTTGTTGTATGCTACAGTTGATTAATATTAGTTTCGCTTTCGCGAAAGCGAAAACCTTAAAGAACATTTCCCTGAAAATAGAACAAGGCACGCATGTCGCTGTGATAGGAGAAAGTGGTTGTGGGAAAAGCACCTTGTTGGATATTGTTTACGGTTTGTTGCAGGCTAAAAAGGGCAAGGTCTTATGGAATCAAGAAGAGCTTTTAGGAGCCAACCATCATCTCGTACCTGGTCACTGTATGATGAAGTATGTACCGCAGGAATTTGACCTTATGCCATTTACAACTGTTTATGAAAATGTAGGGGAGTACCTTTCTATTCAGAACGATGATCGTAGAAATCGCATTCTAGAATTGCTTGATGTAGTGGATATGAGAGACTTTATAGACCGCAAGGTAAAAACTCTTTCTGGCGGGCAAAAACAACGTGTAGCGATTGCAAAAGCACTTGCTCAAGAGCCTCAATTATTATTGCTAGACGAGCCGTTCTCACATATAGATAATTTTAGAAAAAATGCGCTACGTAGAAAACTTTTTGATTATCTGACCCTAAAAAACATCAGTTGTCTAGCAGCCACTCACGATCATGATGATGTGCTTTCCTTCTGCCATAAGACGGTAATTATGAAAAAGGGAGAGATAATAGATTTTAGACCAACTTCACAGGTTTATGGAACCCCTAAAAATGTGTATACAGCTTCTTTGTTTGATGAGGTAAATCTGATTCCTAAGGAATGGTTAGAGACTGCTGCAGATCAGATTCTGTATCCGTACCAATTGATCGTTGCTGATAAAGGCTTTAAAGTAAAGGTGAAACAATGCTTTTTTCAAGGAGCTGATTATCTGATAGTAGCCTTGAAAGATGAAAAAGAAGTGTTTTTTAGATCAAAAGAGGCTATTTCAATCGGTGCAGACGTATTTCTAACGTCCATATTATAAGGCAGAGACGGGATTTAAGTTGGCATCCACAAAGCTATCATCGATTTTATATTCCTAGAAGTATCACTGGATAACATGTGGTTCAAAGAATTGGACCTATATGTAAAAGTAAATTTCAAATTTGTCTAGCATCCACAACGTATAAAGGTCGTAAAACTGATGTTTGAAGATATACTTTACTCCGTACAGACCCAATAATATACCACTACATAATCGCGCAGATTTCCCGGTGCTACAAAACCTTTAATAGGCTTTATTTATTCTCTTACTTGTCATTCCAGAAAACTTGGTGAGAGAATAATGTACCGGTAAAGAAGAAACGTTTTTCAAATTTATCTGGCATCTGTGCATCATATCTCAGAGAATGTGACATTCTCAACCTTCTTACCTTATTATATTTGCACAAACTCCTAACCATGAAAAAGCTTTTTCTCTTATTCACAATTGTATTCCTAAGCTCTTGTGATTCTCCGTATGAAGAGATAGTTTTTGTAGAAATAAAAGATGTCCAGATAGAAAAAGCGGCGGGAAATCAGTTAGACATTGTAGCGACTTGTGTCTTATATAACCCTAATAGTCTAGGGTTAAATCTTAAGGAAGCAGATTTTGATGTGTATATAAGTGGTAAAAAAGCAGCGGAAATACATCAACAGGAAGACGTGGTTATGCCTGCTAACTCTGAGTTTGAATTTTCTATAAGAACCTCTGTAAATCTTACAGATATTCATGGAGATCAAGGAATAGGAATTCTAGGAGCAGCGCTTCAATTTTTGAGCAGCCAGAAAGTGGATGTGAAGTATCAAGGAACCATTATAGTGGGCAAAGGAGCGGTTAACTTTTCTGTACCTGTCCAAGATAGTTTAAGTGTTCCGGTAAAGTTTAATTTTTAAAGGCACATCACCTATTATAACTCTGTCAATTTCACTGTCAGAATATTCATCTGGAACACTCTTAATTTGTTTTCTGAATTTTAACCTGTAAATTTAAACTTAGATCTATAAGTATCTTCCTTTTGATAAATTCCATTGGTCCGGTACTAACTTTCCTTATCTGCGAGAAGGTGCTTTTGTGTATCCTATCAGAGATGATTATCTCATATCAGATACAATCACATAATTTTCGGAGATTATCCTAGTATTTCGGCTACCATAATGACAGCTTACGAGTAGATCTTTTTTTAAAGGCTTTTCTTTTTGAGATAGACGGTTTCATCATGAGAATAAACTTTGTGCGTTTTATTTTCAGCAATAAAATTCGTTCCTTATAAAGGTATTATTCTTGAGATTCTGTTTTAACTAATTCCTCAAAACTTTCAATACTCATGGCGTTATCCACACGATAATTTCCTATCGCAGTTCTTCTCAAAGCAGAGAGATGTCCACCATTATTCAAAGCGGCACCAAAATCGTGAGCAATAGACCTGATATAAGTCCCTTTACTACAGGAGATTTTAAAATCTACTTCTGGAAGATTGATTCTAGTTATTTCAAATTCGTGAATTGTAACTGGTCTGGATTCAATTTCAGTGGTTTCGCCAGCACGTGCTAATTCATATAATCGTTTGCCATCTTTCTTTATAGCAGAAAAAATAGGCGGCTTCTGCTGTATTTCTCCGGTAAATTGTGCTGTAGTTTCTTTGATCAGGTCCTCGGTAAGTTGATCTAACGGGAAGGTTTGATCCACCTCCGTTTCTAAATCATAACTAGGCGTTGTGCCTCCTAAAGTGATCGTACCTGTGTATTCTTTTTCTTGCGCCTGGTAGGTGCTAATATTCTTGGTTTCTTTTCCGGTACAAATAATAAGTAAACCACTCGCTAACGGATCTAACGTACCTGCATGACCTACTTTTATTTTCTTGATTTTGTATTCTTTTCTAATCAACCAGCGCAATTTATTCACTACTTGAAAAGAGGACCATTCTAATGGCTTATCGACGAGTAATACTTGACCGGTGAGGTATTTGTTTTCTAGATCTTGCATGATTGTAAAAAGATAATTAAAAAGTTTGAAATTACGCTGTATGGACTTTTAACTCATCCCACGTTCCTTGCGCACGGTTTCATAAGCATCTTGCACTTTATTGAATTTCTCTTGAGCTCCTTTTTTATAAGCTTCATCCATATCCATTAATTTATCAGGATGGTATTTCTTAGCCATGGTTCTGTAAGCCTTTTTTACTTCGTTATCAGGAACAGACTTATCGATCTCCAGAATCTTGTAAGCATTATCTTGATCTTTTACAAACATGGCTTTTATCGATATAAAATCGCGCTCTGTAAGTCTTAAATTACGAGCGATCTCATAAATGACGCGTATTTCTGCTTCACTGATATGGCCATCTGCTTGTGCAATGCCGAATAAGAAATGAAGAATTTGTAAACGGGACTCATATCTAGTTCTCGCATTGAGGTAATTACAGATACTTGCTGCTTGTACTT
>NZ_JBLIGN010000082.1:0-11256 GCF_047636915.1 Nonlabens sp.
GAAAACGGCCACCACCCCA
This sequence comes from Nonlabens sp., assembly GCF_047636915.1. GTDB lineage: Bacteria > Bacteroidota > Bacteroidia > Flavobacteriales > Flavobacteriaceae > Nonlabens. The sequence goes on from NZ_JBLIGN010000082.1 coordinate 20, forward strand.
GTTTTGAACACCTACTAAGCTGATGGAATCGGCGCCACGGGTTATTTTTTCATTCTCATCCAGCAGCAATCTCCAGCCCATATCCTTTTGAACCTTATAGAGTTGTTGCATGTTTTCTTCTTTGGCTTCCTTTGAATCCCATTGCACATAATCCCCGTAATCATGGTTTCCTAAAACAGAATACACACCGTCTTTTGCAGTAAGAGATCCGAATATATCCTCCCAACCGTTCATTTCTTTGGCCTCATTATTAACCAAATCTCCTGTAAATAATATCAAATCACTTTGCTGGTCATTTGCCAGCTTAACCGCATATGCCACTTCTTCTCTATCGTCAAAACTCCCTACATGAATATCACTCAGCTGGGTAATTGTATACCCATCAAAAGCCTCTGGTAGATCATCAAAGGACAGCTCATATTCCCTTACTTGGTAGTCATATTTACCTCGCCATGCTCCATAAAGAATCGCACCAAATGGCAAAGCGGCAACTGCCAGACCAACTTTTGCTAAAAATTCTCTTCTACCTGGCAAGAAAGATTGATCAGCTCGCTTTCGCAAAAGCGAGCTGATCAAACCTTCTATACTTCTGTAAATATCCTCTCCAAACATAAATAGGCAAAACACTACTTTCACAGCAAAGAATGCCAACACGACAGTTACAGCAATATCTCTAGAGTCGGATACCTGAGTTCGGTCTGGATGTAAGATAAACTGTAAAATAACATGGAGAATGGCTAAAACGGATACGGCAAGGTATATCCATTTCCACCAGTGATCTCTGGATAAAGTGCGTATCAATTGAAAGGAATAAATTTCTAAAGCGATGAAAAACGCTAGGACAATGAGGAGTCTAAACATGCCACAAAATTAATGAGTTTATATTTTTAAAACGTTGGTTTATCGTTAAAGCATTGAAATGAAAAAGTTTGATTCTAATTCACAAGTTGTTGAACCGATTCTTCTCCCTTAAACAGGCATGATTCTACGGTTGATTACTAGCCTTTATGGAGATATTTCGAACACTTTCTCCACCTTCCCGACCAAAACTCGCTTCCGCTCGCTGTGCCCACCTTTCCCTTCCCAAAAATTTGTCGCAACCAATTATCAAGGACTGAGGAAAGGAGCTTTTGAAAATAGAAATTTAGAAGTAGTAATAAGAGCTCCAGTTGTTTTAGTTTTGCAACTTATACCAAAAACTTATCACCCCATACACTTTGGCAAAAAACGATCCCTACGCTGCATTGCGATTTAGAGAATTTAATATTTTCCTAGGCATGCGATTTTTATTGGTGTTTGGTTGGTCCATGCAGTTTATTGTGATCGAATGGCAAGTATATTCTATCACTAAAGATCCCTGGTCTCTTGCTATTATAGGTTTGATGGAGTTTGTTCCTGCCTTTGCCATGGCGCTATTTGCTGGTCATATTGTGGATCAACGGGAAAAACGGAATCTTTTAGCACTTTGTATTGGTGCTTTTTCATTGATTAGTTTGGGATTGTTTTTATTGACCTGGCCAGAAGTGGTAAGTGATTGGTCTACACATACGGTTCTGTATGCTATTTATGCCTTGGTATTTTTCGGTGGTTTTTTAAGATCCTTTTTTGGTCCTATATTATTTTCATTGATTGCGCTTCTCGTTCCTAAAAAAGCATATCCTAATGCGGCAACATGGAGCAGTTCTGCCTGGCAAATTGCGTCTGTTGTAGGCCTTGCGTTCTCTGGTTTTGCGATCAGTTGGTTTGGTGTGCATTGGTCTTTATGTATTGTGTTTAGTTTTGTAACCCTTTCCTTTTTTACCGTCTTCCTAATTTCTAAAAAACCGATCTTAAACACTAAAATCAATGAACCCGTACTACAGAGTTTAAAAGAAGGGTTGAGTTTTGTTTACAAAACCAAAGCCGTCTTAGGAGCCTTGACCCTGGATATGGTCTCTGTGCTTTTTGGAGGTGCGGTTATTTTACTGCCTATTTTTGCTCAAGATATTTTACAAGTAGGTAGTGAAGGTTTTGGAGTTTTAAGAGCTGCCCCTTCTGTCGGTGCTATTTTAACCATGATTGCAACCGCTTACATCCCTATTAGCAAGAATGCAGGAATGAAATTACTGATCGCTATTTTTGGTTTTGGTATCTGTATTATTGTCTTTGGCCTGTCCCATATGTTTTGGGTATCTGTTGTGGCGCTATTTTTTAGCGGTGTTACTGATGGTGTTTCTATGGTGATACGCCAGACCATTCTCCAACTTAAAACACCAGATCACATGCGTGGTCGCGTAGCCTCTGTCAACTCTATGTTTGTAGGTTCTTCTAACGAGTTGGGCGCTTTTGAAAGTGGTCTCACGGCCAAATTAATGGGAACCGTTACCGCAGTAGTCTTCGGTGGCACCATGACTTTAATCACCGTTATTACCACAGCGGTAGTATCTCCTACTTTTAGAAAGTTAGATTTAAGAAAGGATTTTGAGGATAATGAAACAAGTTGACCAGAAAAATAATAGAAACTAGAAGCAACAGAGGATAGCGTTTTACGACCAGTAGCTTATGCTCCAAACCTTTTAGGTTGCTCCCTTTGCTTCTTAGCGACCTGTTTTCAATTTTGTTAAAAGGAACTGCTAAATTTTAAGTTACTTTGTGTAATTGGTTTCTAGTTCTTATCGCAATCTCGCTTTCGCGAAAGCGGAACACGCATCCAACTTCTCTATGGAACTATAAATTTTCTGTGTATAAAAATTAAGTTTTATAGCATAAGAACCACTTTTAAGTCTTTTGAGAATTTTATCTTTAACATCTACAAAATTTGAAGATGACTAACGACGGTACAAACGGTAAAAGATTATTTCTCCTCGATGCATATGCCTTGATTTTTAGAGGTTATTATGCGCTTATAAAAAATCCAAGAATCAATAGTGCCGGTATGGATACCAGTGCCATAATGGGGTTTACAAATTCGCTATTTGATGTCATCAGACGTGAAAAGCCAGAATATCTAGCCGTAGCATTTGATAAAGGTGGCAGTGCAGATCGGGTAGAAATGTATAAAGAGTACAAAGCAAATCGCGACGCCACTCCAGAAGCGATAAAAATAGCCGTTCCTTATATCATGCGTATTTTAAAAGCCATGCACATCCCTATTGAAGTGGTAGAGGGAATTGAGGCTGACGATCTTATAGGAACCTTAGCCAAGCAAGCCGAGAAAGAAGGCTTTACTACTTATATGGTAACGCCAGATAAAGATTATGCACAACTGGTGTCTGAAAATATCTTTATGTACAAGCCCGCTAGAATGGGAAACGGTATTGAAATATGGGGGATTCCTGAGGTACAAAAGCGATTTGAAGTGGAACGACCAGAACAGGTCATTGATTACCTAGGTATGATGGGCGATGCTAGTGATAACATTCCAGGTTTGCCCGGTGTAGGTGATAAAACAGCCAAGAAATTCATAGCTACTTACGGTTCTATGGAAGGCCTGCTCGCAAACGTTCATGAACTGAAAGGTAAAATGAAAGAGAAAATTGCTGCCCATGCAGAACTGGGGTTACTTTCTAAAAAACTAGCTACCATACGACTGGATTGCCCAGTAACTTTTAATGCCAAAAACTACGAGTTAGACGATCCTGATGTAGAAGCCGTTCACGAGATTTTTGACGAGTTGGAATTTCGTCGTGCCAAGGAAACCATGGCAAAGATCTTCTCTAAAGACTTGCCAGAAACCAAAGCTGCTGGTTCGAGTTCGACGTCTAGTTCCACTGATGCTGGCGCTGGACAGTTTTCTCTTTTTGATGCTCCAGCTTCTGGAAATGCTGCTGAAACAGAAACCTCAGGACGCCAGACCCTAGCCACTAGCGACCATTTATACCAACTGGTTCAAGAAGGAATGGGAACAAAATTGTTTTTACAGTCTTTAATGAAGCAATCCAGCGTTTGTTTTGATACCGAAACTACAGGACTAGATGCCCTCGCGGCAGAGTTGGTAGGCATCGCATTTTCATGGGAAAAAGGTAAAGGATTTTATCTTCCTATCCCTGAAGATCGAGAAACAGCACAGGCTGTAGTGGATGAATTAAAACCATTTTTTGAGAATGAGGAAATTGAAAAAGTAGGGCAAAATTTAAAGTACGATATCAAAGTTCTAGACAAATATGGCGTCCGAGTAAAAGGACCGATGTTTGACACTATGCTAGCGCATTACCTCATCAATCCAGACATGCGCCACAATATGGATGTACTGGCAGAAACGTATCTTAATTACACACCACAATCCATTGTGGAACTGATCGGAAAGAAAGGTAAAAACCAACTTTCTATGCGTGATGTAGCTCTAGAAAAGCAAAAAGAATACGCGGTTGAAGATGCAGATATAACCTTCCAATTAAAAGAGCATTTTGTACCGGAACTACAAAGCGCTGGAACTGACAAGCTTTTTAAAGACATAGAAATGCCTTTACTCGATGTGCTGGCAGCCATGGAAATAGAAGGAATTAATCTGGATGAAGCCTTTTTAAGTTCGCTATCTGGAGATTTAACAACAGACATCACTCAACTGGAAAAGGACATCTATGAAGCAGCTGGAGAAGAATTTAATATAGGATCGCCTAAGCAATTGGGAATTATCCTTTTTGAAAAACTCCAACTCGTAGAAAAGCCTAAAAAGACCAAAACTGGTCAGTATTCCACTGCCGAAGATGTACTGAGCTACCTCGCCAAAGATCATGCAATCATTCAGAATGTTTTGGACTACCGCGGTCTGGCAAAATTAAAGTCCACCTATGTAGATGCTTTGCCTCATCAAGTAGATTCAAAAACACAACGCATTCATACCAATTATATGCAAGCAGTTGCTGCAACTGGTCGTTTGAGTTCTACAGATCCTAACTTACAAAACATTCCTATCCGAACAGAACGCGGTCGCCAGGTGCGTAAAGCTTTTGTTCCTAGAGATGCCAATTACACCTTACTAGCTGCCGATTATTCTCAAATAGAATTGAGGATTATCGCAGCTTTAAGCGAAGAAGAAAACATGATGGCCGCTTTCCAAAGTGGTGAAGATATTCACGCCTCTACTGCAGCAAAAGTATTTAATGTCGCCTTAGAAGACGTGACCAGAGAACAACGTAGCAACGCAAAAACAGTCAACTTTGGGATTATCTATGGAGTAAGTGCCTTTGGATTGAGCAATCAAACCGATTTAACTCGTGGAGAAGCTAAAGAACTGATCGAGACTTATTATGCGACTTATCCTAAACTGAGAACTTATATGGACAATCAAGTGAACTTTGCCCGTGAAAATGGCTACGTAGAAACAGTTTTAGGCAGGCGTCGTTATTTAAAAGACATTAATAGTTCTAATGCAATTGTGCGAGGCGCGGCCGAGCGCAATGCCGTAAACGCACCGATTCAAGGAAGCGCAGCAGACATTATTAAAATTGCCATGATCAACATTTATAAAAAGTTTGAAGTACTGAACTGCAAGTCTAAAATGCTCTTGCAAGTGCATGATGAATTGGTTTTTGACATACATAACGATGAACTAGAAGACATGAAAAAACTCATCCAAGAGGAGATGCAAAATGCTTATCAAATGTCAGTACCTCTTGATGTGGAAGTTGGTATGGGTCAGAACTGGTTGGAGGCGCATTAAAATACCTGCGCATGCAGTTATGTAGTTGGTTTACAAATAAAATAGGCGAAGTTGGTTTTCGCAGGCTCAAAACTTGAGTAGACATTATTCCATATGTAAGGCTATAATTGCTTTAAGGGATGGTCATCCGATAAAATCTGGATCAAAGTGTTCCCTTGAAAGAGGGTACTCCTTAGAGGTTTTACTGGAAATTGCTATTACATACTTGTAGATTATCTAGAAAACAGGCAACTCTCGATACCCAAAAAAGGCTCCAACTATCGCTCCACCTAACTTGAAAAATGATTTTTTTTTTCAAAAGAGCGAAGAACCGCATGGCTAAAATCTTCCTTTATAGTGCACCACTATGCGTGACGAGAAGGAACATAAAAATGATGCCAAATGGAACATCAAATGTGTACCTACCAAATCTAAAAAGACATTCCACAAATCAACATCCTAATTTTTTATCTTGGCCTACTAGACGGAGGCAGTTTTTTGAATCAAGATAACCTATTTCAGTTTTAGCAGCAGCTGGGACTATACTAAATGCTTGCTGAACAAGCTTGTAATTCAACCTGTACGTCAATTAAGCTTTCTCCACACAAATTTTTCAGCATGACAAGGCTTGTGGAAATTCTACCCGTAAGGAAAACGAGTTACTCTTTAACAAATTTTCTATTCACGACAATACCAGCCGAATAAACTTTTAAAATATAAAGTCCTGCTTTCAACTTAGTCACATCCAATCGATTTGTTTGCTGTGACTCTGAAAAAATAAGTTTTCCAGCTAAGTCAAATACTTCTACTTTATCCGTGATTTGCATAGTTTCTATATGGAGCGTATCCGTTGCTGGATTAGGATATGCTTTTAAATTGACTTTGTTTTCGTCTTCACCAGCTATACCTAACGTATTTTGATACACCCGCACGTAATCAATGACCATACTGCTTTGTGTAAAGCTCGGATCAATGGTCCCAGCATAACCGCCCATAGCGACATTTAATAATAGATATTGATCTTCATAAAATGGATAGGTATCGACATTTTTAACTGTTGGGTTATAAATATAAAAAGGCACATCGTCTATCAAAAAAGTGATTTGTTGCGGTGACCAGTTCATGGAATAGATGTGAAAATTGCTTGCTACATCAGTAAGCGTTGTGGACCTAAAGTTTCTAGTATTGCCGGAGCATCCCGCACAATTGGTATGCAAGGCAGCACTAACATGATTTAAAGCTCCCAAACCATGTTCCATAATATCTATCTCTCCACACAGCGGCCAGTTGGTCGTTCCATGGGAAGCATCCCAAAAACCACCATCTTCATTTATATTCTTTCCTAATGTCCATATCGCTGGCCAAGTGCCATTTCCAAATGGTAATTTTGCGCGTACATCTACTCTACCATATGTAAAAGCAAATTTAGAATTCAATCGAGCACTGGTATATTGTTTAGTACGGGATTGATCACTATAGGTTTCTCGCTTTGCAACGATGTGTAAGGACCCATTTTCCACATAAGAATTATCTAACCTATTGGTATAATGTTGCTCCTCATTATTGAACCAATTTCCACCAGCAGGAAGTTGCGTTTGATGAAACCAGTTTGTAGCGTCGACAGGGTTATTCCCAGCGGTATTAAATTCATCAGACCATACTAAATTTGTATACACTACATCTATGGGGTTAGGTGGAACAAATACAGCAGCATTATTAATTTGATCGAATAAATAAGTCCCAGAAGTAGTGACACCAAAATCTATAAATAGGGTTACTCTGTCATACTGCCCTGTAGATGAAAAAGTGTTCCCGGTAGCACTATCTGTAGCATTTGAAAAATCAAAGTTGACCTCGTTCCAGCTATTTGCTCCACTAGGGATTTGTTGGGTAACCTCGACAGCGGGCTGCGTTCCATTTTCTAGCTTTAGTAAGATGGTATGAGCGTTAGGGTCGAACGAATAAAATTTTAAGCTTACATTCTGATCTGTATTCAAATCCACTGCAGTGGTTACATCCATAAAAAAACCTTGATTAGCTTGAGCTCCATTATTATTAAACTGACCTACATTATTTCCAGATTGTAGTGGATCAACTCTAAAAGAAAAAGAAGCTCCTGAAAAACCAGTAAACCCAAATTGGTTGTTTTCAAAATCTAATGGGAATTGTTGTGCTTGTAAGAATTGGAACCCACAACATAAGAGCAAGAAGAAACGTAAATGCAACATTAGGTTTTTTTGCTAAATTACTACTGAATTATTCAATAATGCCATAAAATAACGCAACAAATACTATACATGAGTATAATTTCTTCTACCTTTTCATAATTTCATAAAAATAAGGAAGGAAATTCCAGAAATTATTTTTTTTTCTAAATAAAGTCACTTGCACTGATCAACGTCCTGCTATAAGGGTTTGGGGTTTATTAGCGGTTGCGACTAAATTCCATTGCGTGCGTTTCTGTAAGTGCGATCTGATCTAATGAACACCACTAAGAGCGTTTTCAGTGTTCCATACCCTGTTGACGCACTTAACGCTTTCAGCATTAAAATTTATAATTATCCGTCGCGTGGGTTCAACTTGTTAAAACAATTCTAAAAAAAAAAACAAGCAAAAGTCGTCAGAATCTATGTATAAAGCCGCTTGTAGACCATCTGAATCAAGACCTACTTGATCACCTACTGTATTCAGATGGAGACAAAAAAGTACTGCTTATTTATGAGTTTTTAAAAATAGGTGTGCAGATCCGTGCTTCTCTTAATATTTGAGATAATAGATCGTTTATTTCGAAATCCTGATTGACTTTTGACTCTATCTGATCTCATTAACCCAATAATCATTAAGATAGATCTGTAGTGTTTCGTCAAGCCTTTATAAAGTTTATCCTGGAATTTCTCCTGGCTTAGGCAATACCTCCATCCTACCGCTTTAAAGCAAAAAAGCCTTTTACCAATGGTTTATTGGGAATTTGAAGTGTAAACCAATAGGTGCTCGATGGCAATGGATTATTTACAAAAGTTCCATCCCAGCCCACTCCTTCTGGAGCCATTTGATGCAAGAGTTTCCCATGACGATCGTAGATATAGATAATGGCGTCTGGAAATCTTGATAGCCCATCAAATGTCCAATAATCATGGAAACCATCTCCATTAGGCGTGAAAAAACGCTGGTAATCAAGAACCACAAATTGCTGGGTCAATGTTCCGCAACCATTTTTATCGCGTATTCTCACCCTGTGAAATCCTTTATAGAGACCACTAAAAAAATTGCTGTTCTGAAAAGGACCGTTATCCACTGAAAACTCATATTCACCAGGTCCAGAAACAATAAACTGAGCGGTGTTATCACCGTTTCTAAAATCTTCAGTAATAATATCATCTAGGGTGGCTATGTCTGACGGTAAGGCAGTAATCGTTAAAGAACTCTCACAACCAAAATTGTTAGTCACGGTGACGGTATAATCTCCCGGCTGGTCAATATCTATAGCATTGAGATTTGCTCCCATCTCACTAGTGCTCCACTCATAAAAATCAAATCCTGACGCTACACTTACTCTTGTAGGGGCTACAGGGTCGATACATACTATTATATCGTCCTGAACGCCAAGAACTGGTCTCGGCCTTACCGTAATGCTATATGCTACATCTTCAAAACAAGAGGTTCTATTTTCAGTAACACGCACATAAATACGTTGCGGATTTTGAGTGGTTGTAATACTGGTACCTAAAGCGTTTTGGTTTCCAGTGCGATCTATACTGCTGGAATAAAACTGAACTTGATGTAAAGTTGGATCAAGCCCGTTGAGAACTTCCATGTTTTGATCACTAAGAGTCAGGTTTAAAAAACCGTCAAAATCGTCATCACATAAAAACAAATCTTGAGGCGTCGCAATGGCTGGTGGATTTGCCACAAACAGTGGCGCACTAATTACATATTCACAGGAAAGTCCTGTTGGGTCTATCACTTTTATAAAATACGTCTCTTCTACTAAAGTAGCTGTAAACGAAGAGCCCTGTGAATTCAAATCATTTTCTGCATCGGCCTCTGTAAGATGGTACGTAACATTAAAATTGGCCGAATTAGGGACTAATACATCTATAATCGTTTCAAAATCAAAAGATTCTGTAGCATTCTCAGAACATATAATAACGGGATCTGCATCTGTAACTACGGTGGTATCATCTACGGTAATTATGAATTCTGTATAATCGGTACAATCAGAATCGTTTCTTATGGCACGAACAAATATCTCTTGAGGATTAGAAGTATTTGCATAGGGAAAAGTAAGCGCATTCACTCCTATATTGGCATCATTCAAAGACTCATGATAAGTCACAGAGACTCCCGTTTGACCCAAAAGAATATCTACATCTAAAGGTGTAAAGTCAAATTCTCTGAAACCATCTTGAAGTCCAAAGTCATCACAAACATCCTGGTCTGCAACCGGGTTTGCTGTAGGCGACGGAGGCAAGTCTGCACTACCACTTGTAGAAAGGGAAAAACCACCTTGACCTATCGCTAGACCTACAATAATGTAATACACTTCACCAGCATTCACCGTTAATTCCTGTAAAAAGCCGTTTCCTAGCTGACCAGGACCTTCATTTACATCTGTTTCTAAATCATTCAAGCCGGTATCTCCTGTCACTCCAGCAGCACTAGGATTTGTACTGGAGCATCTTATTGCGGCTCCTAAGTTATTACAATCATTAACTGGTCCAAATACCGCAAAATCATAATCGGCTTGAGCTGTATCTGGTGTCAATACAAAACTAAAAATCCCAGTAGTTTCTATTTCCACTCTAAACCAAACTTGATCTGCTCTAAAATCATAGCAAATGGGTGTAGGGTTCCCTGGAAGCGCAAACTCATCTGTTCCTATTCCAGAAGGCGTAATTCCAAGATCTGTATCACCGCAAAGTAAAATAGCATTAGAACAATCATTTGGATTTTGGGAAAGTCCTATTTGAGAATAGATGATAAAGCAAAATAATAGAATCTTTTTCATAAGCGTATTTCTAGTCTGATATCATTTACCATTTGACTTTATGGGAATAAAACGTTCTTTTCTCATTGCTATTTCAAGGCTTTGCCAGGCCAGCGCTGAGGGTATCGAAGTGCTAAGCACAAATGCCTGCGAATAAGTAGCAACCGTAGGTTTTACTCTAATTTATTTTTATCAACAGTAATTTTAACAATTAATTGCGGTACAAATCTAAGACTTCCAGCAGCTTATTCAAGTCGTCTTCTGTATTAAAATGAGAAAAACTAACTCTGATTCCATCTCCGCGTAACGAAGTGAGAATCTTGTTTTTTACTAATTTGTCATACAAGTCTTGATCTCCTTTGATATTAAAAATAGACGAATGGTTTTTTCTTGAACAAACTACTGGAGATAGTAATTTGCGTTTTTCAAAAGCGGTTTTAGCTATTTTTGAAAGTGATTTAACCGGATCTGCTACCTTTTTCCAGCCCATTTCATGAATCTTGAGAATGGCTTGCTGCAAACTCCCAAAGGCAATCATGTCTTGATGTCCTGGTTCAAAACGACTGATAAAAGTCACTTTAGAATTCAGGACCTTACGAGAACTTCTAACACCTGTTTCCTTATGGAAAA
>NZ_JBLIGN010000083.1:0-11118 GCF_047636915.1 Nonlabens sp.
ACTATAGACCCTGCGTTGATGGCTAGTCTTAGTTCTACTTTATCTTCTGGTTTACCATTATTTTGAATATAATAGGTAAGACCGTTTGAAAGTTTTCCCATACGAACACTTGGGTCCATTGGAATTTTTTGATCCATTCCAGCCATCTTTACAGATGCTTCTACTGCCGGTGGAGTTGGAGTCTCTGGTGCAGAGCTAGAATTATTGTTGGTTACTTTAGGACCACATGCAGCGATAGTTAATGCAAGCGCTCCTAAATAAGGAATCCATACTTTTTTCATCTTAAGTAGTTTTAGGTTAATTTTATTTCCGCTTTTGCGAAAGTGAGACCGTATTAAATAATTAGAAATGTTATTGAAAATGATTTATCATCAAATGGTGCATCTAAAGAACGGAACTATATATCTATAATCCCAATTATTTTTATTAATAAATGTTAATTTCTAAACTTTAATCAGTGAGTATGTTTTATGATTCTGTGATAATTTATTGTTTTACTGCTATATAGCAGTTGGAAAAAGCTAAATGCAAAATGCGGGTATTCCAGAATGATATGTTATTTATATTGATTTTAACGATGGTAATAGTCAGGTAACCTCAAAATTAGAAGAAAACGTCTGGTCACGCATATGTTATAGTAAACAGAGTAATATAGAATACAGCGGTATCGAATATTTTAAAATGATCTTTAAAAAACTAAAGCAAGACCTCATTTAGGGAATAGAATTATAAACCGCTGTATAAAGCTTGCAAACGAAATTAATTATAGATAGGGCCACAAATCACGCCATTTGAATTTGAAAAGGACAAATGGTAGCAGATAATTTATGGTTAAGAATAAAGGAGAAAGAGTATTCAGCTTTTACATAATGAGGACTCTAGGACAAAAGAGCTTATGGACTGAAACCGATTTACCAAACGGAAAACTATTGATAAAGGTATTATTCTTTTAGAGGAATCTTGGTGATCAGGGCCGCCTATGGCCTTAGAACTTCTATTATAGGGATTAATGTAATAATAGAAACTCCATAAATAGGCAACCAAGCTCAAACCATTTCAAAGTTAAAAATTAAAAAAACTTTTTTAAAAGGGGACTTATAGAGAAGGTAAATGCGCGATGGCATACCGCAGGATACATCTTAATTTTTTGACATGCTTATCCATTCTAGTTTTGTTCTTTTTTTATTTATTGTTGCGAGCCTTGTCGCAAGATTTTATATTTACCACATATTTAAAATCAAATTTAAAGATGGGTAGAGCATTTGAATTCCGTAAGGCGCGTAAAATGAAAAGATGGAGCGCAATGTCTAAAGCATTTACAAGGATAGGTAAGGACATCGTTATCGCAGTGAAGGAAGGAGGTGCAGACCCTAATACCAATTCAAGATTGAGAGCAGTAATTCAGAATGCAAAAGCGGTCAACATGCCTAAGGTAAATGTAGAGCGTGCGATAAAAAAAGCAACCGATAAGGATACCGCAAATTTTGAAACCGTACTTTTTGAGGGATATGCGCCTCACGGTATTGCTGTTCTCGTAGAAACATCAACAGATAATAATAATAGAACCGTAGCAAATGTGCGCAGCCATTTTAGTAAAAGTGACGGTAATTTAGGTACTTCTGGTTCTGTAGAATTCATGTTTGAGCATAAATGTCATTTTAGAATTCCAGCAGGAGAGTTAGATCTGGAAGAATTAGAATTAGAACTTATAGATTTTGGGGTGGAAGAGTTATTTTTTGATGAAAAGGATGAAGATGATAATAATTCCATAGACGGTATCATGATATATGGAGAGTTTCAAAATTATGGTGCACTACAGAAGGCATTAGAAGAAATGAATATCGAGATTTTGAGTTCTGACTTTGAATACATCCCTACCATTCAAAAAGAGGTAACCACAGAGCAAAGACAGGATGTGGATAAATTGCTAGAAAAACTGGATGAGGATGACGATGTAAACAATGTTTATACAACCATGCAGGAAGAAGAGTAGCTAAGTAGTTACTGATCATTTCTCTAGAGTTTATTCTGAACGACTTATAACAAGAAAAACACACATGGAAAGTAGAGGAGTAAAAGTGGATTTACAGTATAAAATTGCGAGTTATTAATTAAAAACGAACGTCATAATGGTAAAAGCAAAATATAAAAGTGTTCTGGACTTAGGAGAGAAATTGAATATTCAGGATGGCGATGTTAAAGTAACTGGCAATGTGTTGGAAATAAGAGGCACCGCAGCGAGTCCTTATCACAAAGATTTATTGTGGGACGAGATTAAAAAAGTAGGCGGAGATGACCCATCTGATGTCGTTGCAAATATTAAAGTTATGGACGATTCCATCTACGCAAAACACACAGTAGCAAGTGATGAGTCTTTAAGTCTTATCGCAAAACATTACTTTAAGGATCCAATGAAGTACAAGCAAATTTTTGCAGCAAATACAGATGTGTTAAAAAATCCAGATATCATTCATACCGGTCAGGAATTAGTAATTCCGAATCTAAAATAATCAGCTGATGATTACTATGGATTTTTGATAATTTGTGATGTTTTACATGGAGATGAGGGTTAAGTCATCCATTTTATGTGCTGGGGGAAAGATTTTATTTCCTGGGTAGATCATTATCTAAATCCTTTAGAGGTAACTTAGAATTCCCCATCGGTTATACCGCATCCCTTCTTCTTTTAGTTTCTTCTACTTTTTTTCGGGTTTATGTTATGTTTACCCATCATATCTTCAAACATGGCCTTTCCTTATTTGAAGTATAGTTTTAAATTGCTTTTGCTTGTTCCGCTTTCGCGAAAGCGAGATCAAGAATAAGTCTATCACAACGATAGTGGCAAATGGATCACAATTTTCTATATTGCGCTCCTTTTAAACATTAAGATTTCTATGGCGTACCAAGCTCCTATTGCAAAGAAAATACCACACGTTCATGACATGCATGGACATCAAAGAATTGATAAATACCACTGGATGACCAATCGCGATACTCCGGAAGTCATCGATTACTTAAAGGAAGAAAATGAATATTATGAAGCCAGTACAAAACATACCGATAACTTTAAAAAGGACCTTTTTGAGGAAATAAAGAGTCGAATTAAAGAAGATGATGAGTCCGTACCTTATTTACTAAATGGATACTGGTACATGAGTAAAATGGAAACAGGCGAGAGTTATCCATATTACTACAGGCGTAAAGAGGGTAGTGATAATAAGGAGTTACTTTTTAATGTGAACCTTATGGCGGTAGGCCACGACTTTTATAGTCTGACTTCTATGAACATTTCACCAGATAATAAACTGGTGGCATATGGAGTGGATACAAAAGGGCGTAGAGAGTACACGATTTTCATAAAAAATTTAGAAACAGGTGAAACCTTCGAAAACCACTTAGAATTAACTACAGGTGGATCTGTGTGGGCAAATGATAACAAGACTTTATTCTTTACTCGTAAAGATCAGCAAACGCTGCGTGCTGATAAAATTTTCAAATATGAATTAGGTAAGCCAGCAGCTTCAAATGAGCTTATTTTTGAAGAGAAAGATGAGATCTTTAACTGCTTTGTTTACAAAACAATGTCAGAGCGATTTATAATGATTAAGTCCTCAGCTACTTTATGTGACGAGGTGCGATTTATTGATGCAAACTTACCTGATAGTTCGTTTAAAATGGTACAAGAACGTCAGCCAGAAATGGAGTACAGCGTTTCTCATTTCAAGGATAGCTTCTTCATAATGACTAATAAAGATGACGCGACCAATTTTAAGATCATGAGAACAGCTATCGAAACTCCAGAAATGGAAAATTGGGTAGATTTTATAACTCACGATCCTAAAGTATTGCTGGAAGATTTTGATCTTTTTGAAAATTATTTTGTGATTTCTGATCGTTTTAACGGTTTGAACCGCATTAGAATTAAAGCTTGGGATGGTACAGTAGATTATTTCTTGCCCTTTGACAATGAAACTTATACGGCTTTTACTAGTGTAAATTTCCAGTTTAAGACTAATAAGTTGCGCTACAATTATAATTCTATGACCATGCCACCATCAGTCATAGAATATGATATGGAGACAAGAGAAGAGGTAGTTTTAAAAACTCAATCCATCGAAGATCCAAAGTTTGATTCTCAAAATTATATTTCAGAGAGAGTTTGGGCTACGGCTTCTGACGGTTTGAAAGTGCCTATAAGTTTAGTGTATAGAAAGGATAAGAAAAAAGCAGGTGGAAACCCCTTACTTCAGTATGGCTATGGAAGTTATGGTTGTACTATTGACCCGTATTTTTCCATTTCTAGATTGAGTTTGCTTGATCGTGGATTTGTATTTGCGATTGCACATGTTAGGGGTGGGGAATACTTGGGGCGTGAATGGTATGAAGACGGAAAAATGTTTGCTAAAAGAAATACGTTTACAGATTTTATTGCCTGTAGCGAATTTTTGATTCAGGAAAAATATACAACATCTGATCACCTTTATGCTTCAGGTGGCAGCGCTGGTGGTCTTTTAATGGGAGCAATTATCAATATGGCACCACAAATGTACCATGGGATTTTAAGTGCGGTACCTTTTGTGGATGTAGTGTCTACTATGCTAGATGATAGCATTCCATTGACAACGGGAGAATATGATGAATGGGGAAATCCCAATAATAAAGACAGCTATGAGTATATGTTAAGTTACTCGCCTTATGATCAAGTAATTGCTCAAAGGTATCCGCATATGTTAGTAACTACAGGTTATCACGATTCACAAGTACAATACTGGGAACCCGCAAAATGGGTAGCAAAACTGAGGGAACTGAAAACAGATGATAATTTATTATTATTTAAAACAGATTTATCTAGCGGTCACAGCGGTGCTTCAGGCAGATATGAAGCATTAAAAGAAGTCGCAATCGATTTTGCTTTTTTGTTGGATTTAGAAAAAATCAATAGCTAGAATATTTTATGTAAATTTGTCCAGTTTTGTGCAAAAAAATTGACGCACAGGAGAACGTTTTTATGAAATCTTGAAACCTTTTGAGGTTTACAACGTCTAAGTAATGGTTCTAAACAAAACCCTAAATATGAGCAACAACATTAAAGCGTATAATAATGTACTTGAATTAATAGGAGAAACGCCACTTATTAAACTTTCTAAAACCGTAGAAAGATTTCCGGGTAACTATTACGCAAAAGTAGAGGCTTTTAATCCAGGACATTCTTCTAAGGATCGCATCGCTCTCCATATTATTGAACAGGCAGAACGCAAAGGGATTCTCAAAGCTGGTGACACGATCATTGAAACGACATCAGGTAACACTGGTTTTAGTATTGCTATGGTAAGCCGTATTAAAGGATACGATTGCATTCTTGCCGTTAGTTCAAAGTCTAGTGCAGATAAGATCGATATGTTAAAGTCTATGGGAGCAAAGGTTTACGTTTGTCCAGCAAATGTGAGTGCTGACGATCCACGCAGCTATTATCAAGTTGCAAAACGTTTACACGATGAGATTAAAGACAGCTTCTATATCAATCAATATTTTAACGAGCTTAACATAGAAGCCCATTATTTGTCCACTGGTCCAGAAATATGGAATCAAACGGCGGGAGAAATTACTCATTTAGTTGCCTGTAGTGGAACCGGTGGTACTATTTCTGGAACAGCACGTTTTCTAAAAGAACAAAATCCTAATATTAAGATTTTAGCGGTAGATGCTTACGGAAGCGTTCTTAAAAAGTATCACGAGACGCAAGAGTTTGACAAAAACGAAATTTATCCCTATCGCATAGAAGGTTTAGGTAAAAACTTAATTCCTACCGCTACTGATTTTGATATCATCGATAGTTTTACAAAGGTGAAAGATGAAGATGCCGCTCACATGGCAAGAAGAATATCCGAAACAGAAGGACTTTTCGTCGGGTATACCAGTGGTGCTGCTATGCAAGCTGTGAAGCAACTGGTTGAGGTAGCTGAATTTGATGAAAATTCCAATGTGGTCATTATATTTCCAGACCATGGTTCTCGTTACATGAGTAAGATCTATAACGATCAATGGATGCAAGATCAAGGTTTCTTCGATTCAAAATCAGTTGCAAATCAACAACACATTGAATACATTCAATAGTTTAAAGAATATTTAACTTTATACAAACCGTTGTCTTGTAATAAGATAGCGGTTTTTACTTGATCGGCAGAATATTTATTATTCCTTACATATTCTAACTTGTTATTTTTCAACAGATTATTGTTATCAAGTTGTTTGTTGTGCACGCATGACGAATAAGTAAATTGTGTTTAGAATTGTATATTTGTACCTTGATAAAATTCTTATGAAAGATTTATTTGATAAAATTTATAAAGACAAGGGACCACTAGGAAAGTGGGCAAGCGTAGCTGAAGGATATTTTGTCTTCCCAAAACTTGAAGGGCCCATTTCAAACCGCATGCAATTTAACGGTAGAGAAGTCATAACGTGGAGTGTCAATGATTACTTAGGACTTGCTAATCATCCAGAAGTAAGAAAAGTAGATGCTGAAGCTGGAGCTCGATTTGGTAGTGCATACCCTATGGGTGCTCGAATGATGAGTGGTCATACTGATTTACATGATCAACTTCAGGATGAACTTGCTGCATTTGTTGAAAAAGAGGCCGCTTATTTATTGAACTTTGGTTATCAAGGATGTATGTCTACTGTAGATGCATTAGTATCTAAAGATGACGTAATTGTTTATGATGTAGATGCTCATGCCTGCATTATTGATGGGGTACGTTTGCATCAAGGTAAAAGATTTACTTATAAGCACAATGATCTTGAAAGCATAGAAAAAAACTTACAACGAGCGACAAAAATAGCTGAGCATACCGGTGGCGGAATTCTTGTAATTTCTGAGGGTGTTTTTGGAATGCGTGGAGAACAAGGTAAATTAAAAGAGATCGTAGCGCTAAAGAAGAAGTATAACTTTAGACTTTTTGTAGATGATGCTCATGGTTTCGGTACCTTAGGTAAAACTGGTGCTGGAGCAGGTGAAGAGCAAGGCGTTCAGCATGAAATAGATGTGTATTTTGCAACATTTGCTAAATCTCTTGCCAGTACTGGTGCTTTTATAGCAGCAGATAAAGAAATTATAGATTACTTGAAGTATAATCTACGCTCTCAAATGTTTGCAAAATCACTTCAATCACAGTTAGTGGTGGGTGCTTTAAAACGTCTAGACATGTTGCGCACCATGCCAGAACTAAAGGATAAGCTATGGGAAAACGTGAACGCACTTCAAAACGGATTGAAAGATCGTGGTTTTGATATAGGTACGACACAATCCTGTGTCACTCCAGTATATTTAAAAGGAAGCATTCCAGAGGCAATGGCTCTAGTGAAAGACTTACGTGAAAACTTTGGTGTGTTTTGTTCTATAGTGGTCTATCCCGTAATTCCTAAGGGGTTGATTTTATTGAGATTAATTCCTACAGCGTCACATACGCTGGAAGATATTGAAGAAACACTCACTGCATTTGAAGGGATCCGGGAGAGACTTGATGGTGGAGTTTATAAAAGATTGAGCGCTAGTGTAGCAGCAGAATTTGCATAGCCATCAGGTAGTTACTTATTCATTTCATAAAAAAAAGCTCTGTTTTACAGAGCTTTTTTTTATATAAAGTTTATTGGATAGCTACCACCTATACCTTCCAATTTCAACTGTCATACGCGACATAAATACAAGCCGATCATTTTTTGTGGTACACCAATTGAAACTCTTCTTAGATCACGCATTGTAATAGCATTAAGCGAGTCATAGCTATACCAAATTCCTAAGAGCTAAAATAATTTTGTCTTATTGGTTTTACTAGCTATTTTAAAACATAGGTTTGTATTTTAAATATATTTTTGTAATTGTTGCAGTATCTAAATTTTCAGGACAAATTTCGTTTGCTGCTGCTTAAAACGAATTTGATTTCTACTACATATAAATAATATCGCGAGGTTTATGGGTAGGTCTACAAATAGGATATCCAACCCTTGTTGTACTTTTTTAATTTATCTAAATTTGTAAACTATTTCAAAGTCCATTTCTTGTTCGTATCTCAAATGCATTAATGTTGAAATTTAAAATAGCACTCTGAATTAAAAAGGGTCTCAATTACCTTATCTATTAAGGAGATAACACAATATTTATTTATTTTATCCATTTGCTTAACTTGTATTTTTCGGTTAATTAAAAAATAGGGATTTCACCACAGTAGCTCCACAGTATAAAAATAATGCTCCAGAGTTGGTAAGAACTTACTTTATTTAGGGGATTTCCTTACTTAGTTAAGGGACCTAATTTGTTATAGTTATTTAACGGAACAATTACATTCGTGTAGAGTTTTATCACCGGCTCTTTCTAATCTTTTTTTACTGCAAAAGGAGAAATCCATTTTGCATTTATAATGTCATTTTTTGTTGTTTAAAAAGTGAATAAAGGATACATCCTAATTTTTTAAGATAATAAAAATAGCCGTTCAACAAATATATTTGTAGTTGGTAGAATTTGTTATCCGTCTATGTAAAAAACACTTATGTTTACCGCAGATTAATTGCATGCATTATCATGTTTTATTACATCCGTCTCCAATTTTTTTTTGAACGCTTTGTGTTAATAACTAAAACACGAGCAACAATTAATTTGCAAAACACTAACTATAATTAATCATTATGAAAAAAAATACTTTTTTGAAAAATGCCATATTCACTATGGTATTATTTTCCACAATTATACTTTCTGCTCAAATTGAGTCAGGAAATACGGCTACTGATTGTTCAGGAGCAATTGCACGTAACATCACGGTTACATTAAATGAATCTGGATATGCTGCTATTACTGCCGGTGATATATATGATGGACCTGTCAATTGCACATCTTTACAATTTACAAATACTACTACTTTTAATTGTACAAATATAGGTCTAGTGTACTCGTTAGATTTAACTGATGCTAGTGGAGATACAGGTTTTACGGTAAATGTGACTGTTCTGGAGTATTTTAAAGAAACACTTGATTTAAGATCACTTAGCTCTTTTGAGGTATTTACAGGAGGAGGAGCAATCACAAATTCAGGAATATTTACGGGTGATGTTGGAACCGATGCAGGAATTCTTACTGGGTTTTCAGGACCTTCTTTTACTGGTAACATACACGATAATAATAGTTTAACAGCACAGGCAAGAATAGATTTACTGAAGGTTTATATTCACTTAAACAATATTTCTGTGACACACCCAGGTACCCATGTTCCCACTTTTGGAAATGGAGAGATACTTACCCCTGGTGTTTATGATATTGGAGGTGTTGGATCTGTAGCAGGAAATCTTTACCTCGACGGGAGAAATGAAGTTAATCCTATATTTATACTGAAATTCAAAGGTGCGTTTACTGCTGCCGCGGGTTCCAATATTGTTTTACAAAATGGTGCAAAAGCAGCGAATATTTATTGGATTGCACAAGGAGCTCTATCGGTAGGCGCAAATAGTGTAATAGAAGGAAGTTTGCTGGCGCATCCTGGGGCAATTACTTTAGGCGTAAATAGCAGTATTAAAGGAAGGCTACTTTCCTCATCAGGAGCGATCACTTTGGCCGTTGGTTCTTCCGTAACAAGTCCATTGGCGGGTGCTATGAACATTCCAATAAACCCTATGGTTAGCTATACACCTGCAGCTGCCGTTGATGTTTTAGGAAGTTTAGAAAGCTTTAGCTTTTTTAGCAGTACTGGAGCTGTAGCAAATAGTTATTTTTCTGGAATTCTTGGAGACGTTGGTGCAAATACAGGCGCAATTAGTGGTTTTGCAACATCAGTTCAAGTTGGTTCATTTTACAATGGAGATGCTGTTACCGCACAAGCTAAAATAGATTTAGATAACGCTTATAATCAATTGATGTTGATTCCAACTTCGGTATTTAATCATACGCCAGCTTTTGGTGGTGGCGAAATCTTAGTGCCAGGTGTTTATTCGATACCAAGTGCAGGTTCCTTAGCGGGCACGATTACCTTAGACGGTCAACATAAACCAGATGCTATTTTTATATTAAAATTCAAGGGTGTCTTTTCAGCAGCCGCTTTATCAAAGGTAATTTTGAGTAATGGAACGCGACGATGCAATGTTTTTTGGATTTCTGAAGGAGCTACTTCTATAGGAGCTTTTAGTACCATAAAAGGAACGATCATAGCCCATGGTGGAGCCGCTACAATGGGAGCTGGTGGAAACTTGGAAGGAAGGTTATTTTCTACATATGGAGCAATCGGTTTTAGTACCGGTGTTGCTTACACGGTAGTTCATGATGTTGAATGTGTGGAGAATGTACCATCATCAAGATCAGAAGGAGCTCAAACAGAAGCTTCAATTAAGCTAGGTACTACCACTTTAATGGCTTATCCAAATCCATTAAATACTAACGCTACGGTAAGTTTTACAATTCCTTACGAAGAAGCAAATGCTACTTTAGCGCTTTATGATTTGAGGGGCGCTTTGATTCAGGTTTTGTATAACGGTAAATCGAATGCAAACCAGAAAAACGAAGTACAGTTTAATAGAGAAAACTTAGAAACTGGAGTTTATTTATTTAAATTAACCACTTCAAAAGAAGCAAAAAACTCAAAAGTGATTATAAAATAAAAAGGAGTGATACCATTTTGTTTAAAGCAAAAAAGGCTTTCTTTAATTAGAAAGCCTTTTTTTTGTGCTTAAAATATTTTATTACTTGCTACAGATGCAGCGTCATTAAAAGAATTAGTTATTTACAATTTTAACTTTTGCAACCTGTTATTAGTAATACTCTTTTTACTTTTTAAAATAGAAACTTCACTATGTCTATGTTCGATTTTAGAAAATGTTTATTAGAATTTAATTCCTCCGCAAGAGAGTTAAGACTTTTCTGTGTTTTATTTTCTAAATTTTTATTTTCATTTTAATTATTCACTTGTAGTGGATTTAATATACCAATAGCTACCAATATAATTTTTCCTAAGGCCTATTTTAAATACTTTCCAGTTTTATATTCTACAAGCAGGTCTTGCCTGATTGTTCTAAAGAATTGTATCCATGCTTAGTTATTGGTCACAATGAAAGCTAACGTGTTTGTGCATGGCTTGTTGC
>NZ_JBLIGN010000084.1:0-11059 GCF_047636915.1 Nonlabens sp.
AATAAAGGGTATTTTAAAAGTATAGTTGTTAATTTGCTGTAATATCAACCGTGATGAATAATTTATACAATTATCAGAATATCATTTATGTAGTTATATTGTTGTGCTCTTGTACAGCGTTAACGGTATATGTATTTCCCAATAATAATAGATTCAAATACGATTATAATCAAGGAGAGCCTTGGGACTATGAGACCCTATATGCGCCATTTTCTTTCCCTATTGAAAAAGACGAGAAATTATTGTTAGTTGAAAGAGAATATGTGTCTGAAAGTGCACCGCGTTACTTTAAAATTGACCAAACTGTAGAAGACAAAGTATTTAATAAATGGTTGACTAGAATAAACAGTAAAAGGAATGACTCTATAGATCTCAATGAGCTTAGAAGTTTAAATAATAAAATTAAAAATATAATATCCACCATTTATGACATTGGCTATCTTGAAATGCCCATTGATATTAAAGAAAGCCATCCTGTTTTAGTAGAATATGATACCGAGGTGATAGCATATACCTACGGTGATCTCTATAAACCTGTTAATGTAGAAGAGTTGCTCAACGGTCGTATGGATGGTATAGATGTAGATATTTTTGATAATAATGAATTGTTGTCATCTCTTTTAGAATTGATAACTCCCAACTTAATCTATGATCGTGAATTAACAGATCTTGCCATAAAAGAAGAGCTTAATAAAGTTCTTTCCACACGCGGAGTAGTTTCTGAAGGAGCAAGAATTATTGCACAAGGAGAAATCGTAGAAGGAGAAAAACTACAAGTTCTCAATACTTTAAATAACACATACAAATCACAAACTTGGACAGAATCTCAATATGCATGGAAACTTTCGGGCTACATCATACTAGTTGGTATGGCTTATACCATGTTGATTTTATTTTTATGGCGTTATAGAAAATCAATTTTTGAAAATTTCAGAAAGGTGTTTTTTATTTTTTTTAATATTTTGATGGTCATAGTTCTAACCGCAGCAGTTGTTACTATAGATGTTCAATATATATATGTAGTTCCGGTTTGTATACTACCACTAATTCTAAAGGCTTTCTTTGATGCTCGACTCGGACTGTTCAGTCACGTCATTGCAATTTTTATTCTCAGTTTTATTGTGCCTAACAGCGATGAGTATTTGTTTTTACAGATGATGGCTGGTATAGTTACTATTCTGTCAAATAATGAGATTTATAAAAGAGCTAATTTATTTCTGACTGTAGCCCAAATTATAGGAATCTATTTCCTGTCTTATTTCGCTTTTTATGCGATTAATCAAGGTGGTGTGGTAGGTTGGGAGTGGAGTAGGTTAGCTTACTTCATGCTTTGTGGGTTAGCCATGCTTTTTGTGTGGCCCTTGATTTACATTTTTGAGAAAATTTTTGGTTTGGTAAGTGATGTATCACTTTTAGAGCTAAGTGATACCAACTCCAAACTTTTGAAACAACTATCCAATAAAGCCCCTGGAACCTTTCACCATTCCTTAAACGTGGCAAATATAGCAGAGACTGTTGCAAATGAAATAGGAGCAAATGCAATGCTTGTACGTGTAGGAGCGCTTTATCATGATATAGGTAAAATGTCAAACCCTACTTATTTTACAGAAAATCAAGGAAGTGGTATTAATCCACACAATGATTTGGATCCTGTAGATAGTGCAAGGATCATAATCGATCACACGTTGAACGGTATTGAGATAGCACGGAAGTATAATTTACCAGATCGCATTATAGATTTTATAAGAACGCATCATGGAAATAGTCTAGTTTATTATTTTTACGTAAAAGCAAAGGAAGAAAACCCAGACATTGCGAAAGATAATTTCCGTTATCCAGGTCCTAAACCATTCAGTCAAGAAACTGCTATACTAATGATTGCAGATAGTGTAGAAGCAGCCTCTAAAAGCATCCAGAATCCTACGTCCATTAAAATTGATGCCTTAGTGAATAAAATCATAGAAGGACAAGTAGATAGCGGTCAATTCTTAAACGCAAATATTACATTTAAACAGATTGAAACTATTAAAGCTGTGATTAAAAAGAAGTTAGCAAGTATCTATCATTTGCGCATTGAATATCCTGAATAATTTATTGAAAAAACCTTAATTTAAGTTTGTAGAATTACAAACTTCACTTACATTTGCAACCGCTTTGGTAAATGAAGCGATTTTGTAATATTTAGGAGAGGTGCCAGAGTGGTAATGGAGCAGTTTGCTAAACTGTCGATGGGCAACCGTCGCCAGGGTTCGAGTCCCTGTCTCTCCGCAACCTTACCCTTTTAAATATTTAAGATAGCGCCAACTTAAAGAGGTATATTAATCAGTTCTCGATTCTGATATAAATAAAAATCGGGGTGTAGCGTAGCCCGGTCATCGCGCCTCGTTTGGGACGAGGAGGTCGCAGGTTCGAATCCTGCCACCCCGACAAAAACAAAGTTGTTTTTATCCAACCGTTTTCATCAATCGATGGAAACGGTTTTTTTTATTAGGGTACTTATATAACTTTCAAGTTAATCAAATAGTACCTTTTCTGTCATCCTGCTTTCCTTAGGCTTTTTACTCAATTATTAAATCCTAACCACCCTTAGTCAAAAGAGGAATTCTCTAAAGTCATTGATATATTTAAGAATTGTTTGCGACTCCAAAAGAGTCAATTGATGTAAATTGCGATGTAATATTAAGTCACATGCAAAGAGATCTTCAAAACCTTCGTAAATCTTATGAAAAAGATGCGTTACTAGAAAAAAACTTACCAGAAAGTCCTTACGAATTATTTGATTCTTGGTTTCAGGAAGCAAAAATAACCGATGAGATAGATGAAGCAAACGCCATGAGTTTATGTACAATGGGCGTAGATGGCTTTCCTAAATCCCGTATTGTACTTTTAAAAGAAATACTAGAAGGGAATTTTTTATTTTATTCAAATTATAAGTCTGAAAAAGCTCTTGCTATAGAGTCTTGTAATCAAGTGAGTCTTCATTTTTTTTGGCCCTCTTTAGAGCGTCAGATTATTATTAAAGCTAACGTAAGTAAAGTTTCAAGAGACAAATCTTTAAGTTATTTTCAATCCAGACCTCGTGGTAGTCAAATTGGTGCTTGGGCAAGTAATCAGAGCAGTAATGTGGTTTCTCGTGAGAAATTAGAAAAACAATTATCCCATTTCGAAGATAAATTCAAAGATACGGATATACCCTTGCCAGATTTTTGGGGAGGATATGCTTGTGAACCTATCAGCTTTGAATTTTGGCAAGGAAGGCCTAATAGACTCCATGATCGCATCTTGTACAGAGAAGAAAACGATCAATGGATCTTCAAAAGATTGCAACCATAATGAAACAATTAATAATTATAAGACATGGTAAGTCTACCTGGGATCTTCCAGTTAGGGACTATGATAGAGTGTTAACTCAACGAGGTATTGATGATGCTCATCTTATAGGAAAAGCGTTGAGAAAAATCGATTTAATCCCAGATGCTATCTGGTCAAGTACTGCGGCACGTGCGTTGCAAACCGCAATCATAGTCACAGAATATGTCGATTATAATTTTAAAAATTTAAAGCTCAAAAGGGATTTATATACTTTTGATAGCAACGACTTGTTAAAAATAATTGCTACATGTGATGATAATTTAAATTCATTAATTATATTTAGTCATAATCATGGGATTACAGATCTAGTCAATCAATTGGGTAGCACTAAATTTGACAATGTTCCTACGTCTGGTGTCGTAGCGATAGATTTTGATTCCAATTCATGGTCTGCTTTACTTAAAGGAACAACCAAATTTCACTTATTTCCGAAACAAATTAAATGAGCAAATATTTTAATAGAGAATTGAGTTGGCTGCGGTTCAATGCAAGAGTATTACAAGAGGCTAGTGATAAGAATGTTCCTCTTATTGAGCGTTTGCGATTCTTGGGAATTTTTTCAAATAATTTGGATGAATTTTTTAAAGTGAGGTACGCAACCATACAACGTATTCAACGCGCAGGAAAAAATGCGACCAAATCTTTAGGAGGAATCACAGCCGAAGAGCTGCTACAAGAAATCAACAAAATGGTTAGTGTAGATCAAGCACATAGTTTTAAAGTTCTTGAAGAGTTGGAAGAAGAACTAAAGAAAGAGAGTATTATTATTGTTGATGAAACCGAAGTTCTTACAGAACATGAAGACTATATAAGAAACTATTTTAATGAAAAAATAAGTCCTGCTATAGGTACGATCATGATCAACAATGAGGTAGACTTCCCTAATTTGAGAGACGGTTATGGATATTTAGCGATACGAATGCTGATGACAGATCATACGGTTAGGTATGCACTTATTGAAAAGCCCAAATACCTCAATAGATTTGTGGTATTACCCCAAATTGAAGGTGATGCAAGACAGTATATCATTCTTATAGATGACTTGATTAGACATCGCATGCATTATATTTTTAATATTTTTGATTATAAAGATATTGAAGCGCATATGATCAAAGTCACACTAGATGCTGAGCTTGATATGGAATTGGATCTTAAGAAAAGTCTTTTAGAAAAAATACGTCTTAGTGTACATGATCGTAAAGATGGAGACCCAGTGCGTTTTGTGTATGATCGAGATATTCATAAAGATACCTTATCTCTAATTATGGAAAAATTACAGATTGATAATAACGACAGTATTATTTCTGGCGGTAGGTACCATAATAGAAGAGATTACCTAAAGTTTCCAAGTTTAGGAAGAACAGATTTACTCTATGAAAAGCTTCCGGGATTGCCCATTAAAGATGTGAAAATAAGAGGTTCTTTATTAGAAAGAATAGCTAAAAAAGATATTCTTCAATACACACCTTATCACACGTTTTCAAATACCATAAAATTCTTAAGGGAAGCCGCTCTAGATCCAAAAGTGAAGACTGTAAAGATTACGATTTATAGACTTGCAGAAGTTTCACAAATTGCAGGATCCTTGATCAATGCAGTTAAAAATGGTAAACAAGTTACTGTTTCCATAGAGCTAAGAGCAAGGTTTGACGAGCAGGCTAATATCAACTATGCGGAGTTGATGCAGGAAGAAGGTGTGAACCTGATTTTTGGTGTTCCTGGTTTAAAGGTCCACTGTAAGGCTTGTTGCATCACTCGCGAAGAACAGGGTAAAATGGTTCGATACGGTTTTATATCAACAGGTAATTTTAATGAATCTACGGCAGGTATTTACACGGATTATACCTTGTTTACTGCAAATCGCAAATTATTGAAGGAAGTAGAAAGCGTGTTTGATTTCTTTGAGGTGAATTACCGGCAGCATAGATATAAACATTTGTTAGTTTCTCCTAATTATCTCAGAAATGGAATTGAACGATTGGTTCGTCGGGAGATCGCTTTCGCGAAAGCAGGAAAACCAGCAAAAATAAGAGCTAAAATAAATTCATTCTCAGATTTTAGAATGATTGATTTATTCTACGAAGCATCTAATGCAGGTGTGAAAATAGAACTGATTATACGAGGAATTTGCTGTCTCATTCCTGGTATAAAAGGGATGAGTGAAAATATTAAGGTAATAAGTATCGTGGATAGGTTTTTAGAACACCCTCGCGTTTATAGATTCTATAATCAAGGTCAAAATGATCTTTTTATTTCTAGTGCAGACTTTATGGGTCGTAATTTAGATAGCAGAGTAGAGATAGCCTGCCCTATATATGATGAAGATATAAAAGCAGAAATTATAGCCACCATGGATATATGCTGGAAAGACAACACTAAAGCAAGGGAGATATGTGCAAAGCAGCTTAATAACTACGTTGTTAATGATGAGCTGCCCGTGCGATCACAATATGCGACTTATGAATTTTATAAAAACCAAATAACAAAGTAATGTCCTTTGAAATAAGAAAATATGGAGCCATAGATATAGGATCTAATGCCATTAGATTACTAATTGCAACGGTTACATTATATAACAAGGAGCCTCCAGTTTTTAAAAAAACCAGTCTGGTTAGAGTTCCTATACGCTTGGGTCAAGATGTTTTTACTACAGGAGATATATCTCAAGAAAATATATCTCGCTTGGTAAAATCTATGAAATCTTTTCAGTTATTGATGGATGTTCATAAAGTAAAAACCTACCAGGCTTACGCTACTAGTGCAATGAGAGAAGCGCAGAACGGAAAAGAGGTTGTTCAACAAATTGAAAAGGAATCGGGAATTCAAATAGATATCATTGATGGGTCTCATGAGGCTGCGATTATTGCAATGACAGATTTGCATGCGTCTCTAGATGCAAGCAAAGTTTTTCTCTATGTAGATGTAGGTGGAGGTAGTACCGAGTTTACGGTATTTGCTTATGGAAAAGCAGTGGTCTCTAAATCCTTTAAAATAGGTACCGTAAGATTACTTAACGATATGGTTAACAAAACTCTTTGGGATCAAGCAGAACGATGGATTAAAGAGGTTACGGCCCCTTATGAACATTTAGATTTAATAGGTTCTGGGGGGAACATAAATAATATATTTAAAAGTAGTGGAAAGGGAGTAGGAAGGCCTATTTCTTACTTTTATCTCGTTAATTACTATGAACAACTGCAAAATTATAATTACGAAGAAAGGGTGTACCATCTTAACTTAAACCATGATAGAGCAGACGTTATTATACCAGCTTGTCGTATTTATTTAAGAGCTATGAAGTGGAGTAAGGCAAAGAACATATACGTTCCTAAAATTGGGCTTACGGACGGAATTATAAAATCTGTCTTTAACTCTGATCATCAAATAATTTAAAAGGTTTATGAAACTTTGCTATTAGAGTACTGCATAAATAGTAATTTTGAAATTCAGATCCATTAACAGTGAAATAAAACAGTTTTTATTCGTTTTTTATTCCCTGTGTCATTTATTGGTGTCCAATGATTAGAGGAAGTATCTTAGGGTTTTTGGTTAGAACAAGTTATTCTAGACTTTCTAGAGAGGATACCAATGAACTTAATAACAGGACATGCTTACAGGCTTATTTTTTTAAATATATAAGAGGAAGTAAGGGATTTTTCACAACATTACAGCTAGGTCCATCTGTCCTTGGCGCAAATGAAAAAGAAAAATGATTAGACAATGGCGATCCTGTGTAGTTTAAAAATCTAGGTCAAAAGTTCTTCGCAATAAATCTACAGCAGGATTTTTCTCAACAAGTTTTGAAAATTTATCTTGATCTGTATACACATATTTTTTAGTAACACTTTTATCTACTGCTATTTCAAAGTCTATAAGATAATTGTTTAATTCTCGCTTTAAGTATTCTAAAATTTGTCCTTGAGATTTCTCAAGATCTTCTTTCATTGATTGATTGGGAAAACGCAGGTTGATAGTCGTTTCTTTAAGAATAGGTTGATCTGCATTGATGATACTTGCCAGTATTTGTTGTCCTCGTTCTTGAAGATGTTCCACATATTTAGTCCAGACTACATTCAGTTCTTCCTGAGTAAAGGGATCTTCCGGTAATTGATCGTGATGTACTTTTTTACCCTGTTGTTGTTCAATATGCGTCTTCTTTGCTTCTATTCCCTGAATAGAAAGACCACTTACCTTTCCCTTAGCTTTTTCAAATAAGGCCTTCCGTTTCTCTTCAAGCGAGTCTGAAATAATTTCGGTAGGAGTGCTTTTTATAAGCTCAACTTTAGCCTTTTCTTTCCCTGTTTCTTTATTTGATGTATTGACCGCTGCATCTGAAGTGCTATAAGAGGACGATTCTTCCTTTAAAATAGGATCTGATTCTACCTTATGGGAAGTCGTTAGTACTTTTTTATTTTCTTCAATTATGTCATTATTTGAAGGGGAAATTACAGAAGGAGTTGCTTGTTCAAATTGAGTTGCAGGGATGATATACTTTACATCATTTTTTTTTTCTCCATCAGTAGTGATGGAGGCAAGTTGCATAAGTGTTAGTTCAATAAGAAGTCGTTGGTTGCGACTGGATCGATAATTGAAATCGGCTTGATTTGCTATTTCTATAGACTTTCTTAGAAAGTCGAAATCTACTTTTCTAGCTTGTTCTACATATTTCACCTTAGTCTGTTCTCCTACTTCTAATAGAACGATGGTACGTTCATCTTTACCAACCATCAAATCTCTAAAGTGAGAAGCTAGACCACTTATAAAATGCTGCCCATCAAAACCTTTAGCCATGATGACATCATAATCTACAAGCAATTGAGGAATATTGTTCTCCAATAATAAATCGGTAACCCTAAAATAAGTCTCTCTATCAAGTACATTTAAATTTTCTGTAACCGCTTTTACGGTGAGTTCTTTACCAGAAAAACTCACTACTCGGTCAAATATGGAAAGCGAGTCTCTTAATGCACCATCTGCTTTTTGAGCGATGATTTGTAAAGCATCTTCTTCTGCATTGATACCTTCTTTTACAGCAATACGTTTGAGATGCTCTCGCATGGCACTAACAGTGATGCGTTTAAAATCAAATATCTGACATCTAGATAGTATTGTAGGAATGATTTTGTGCTTCTCTGTGGTAGCGAGGATAAAGATGGCATGTGCTGGCGGTTCTTCTAGCGTTTTAAGAAACGCATTAAAAGCTGCATTAGAAAGCATGTGCACCTCATCAATAATATAAACCTTGTATTTACCTACCTGTGGAGGGATACGTACCTGATCTACAATACTTCTTATTTGGTCTACACCGTTATTAGAAGCAGCATCAAGCTCAAAAATATTAAACGCAAAATCCTCATCAGGATCATACACACCACTTTCATGGTTGATCTTTTTTGCGAGAATACGGGCACAAGTTGTTTTCCCTACTCCTCTAGGACCAGTAAAAAGTAATGCTTGTGCAAGGTGATTGCTTTTGATGGCATTCTCCAGCGTTTTTGTAATAGCTCCTTGACCTACAACATCCTCAAAGGTTTCGGGACGGTATTTTCTAGCCGATACTATAAATGGTTCCATAAATCAAAGATACTTTTCTATGCTCTTTTAGCGAGGCTTTCTAAGCTTATAATTTCTGCGAATTATCAACATTTATTAACTAGTTTTGCGGCTTAGCAGGTCGCCTTATCGATCTTGCGCAAGCGAGGTAGGAAAGTCCGGACACCATAGGATAACATAGCGGCTAACGGCCGTCGTTTTGTTTTCGCTTTTGCGAAAGCGAGATAGGACTAGTGCAACAGAAAGTATGTACAGGTAATGCTGTAGTGAAACCCGGTAAACTCTATGTGGTGAAATGTCACGTATATCAGAGCTTGAGCGCTATCCGCGCGATTCTGAAGGGTAGGCAGTTGGAGATAACGAGCAATCGTTATTCTAGATAAATGATAAGGTGCTCAAGAAATTGAGCAACAGAATCCGGCTTATAGACCTGCTATTTTTTTTGATCTTCATTAGTATTGATAGACCAGGATTTCCAAATCCGTAAAAGAGGGATTCACTAGATTCAAATTTGTCTGAAATGGCTGTAATAATTTGCCGCTTACATCTATTGTCCAATTCCTACTTTTATGATCTGCAAATTTTGTGGTTGATCGATGTTTATGCACCGTATTTTTTTAATCATTCTAAAACTCTTCTGAAAACACATTATATATAGTCAAGCCTCCAAACAAAAAAGCAGATGGCGATAATAATTGCCAGTACATAGGAAGAATACTATCGGTGCTTTTCAGGAAGAAATGGTGATACACTTTTACTGGAATCACATATAAAACGGAAGAAGTCAATACCATAAACTACCCTAAACCTTCAAAAGCAATAGGTAACCTAGAATAATCTGCATAAAGGATCATGTCAATGGCAGTGATTAATCGATAAGCAATTTCTATATAATTGATCAAGCGTATACTTTCCACTTTTCTTAAAAAAGCTCTTGGTTTTTTAGGAGTTAAAAAATAGGAGGGACTCAGTAAGAATAACAAAACCTCCAAAGGGTAGGAGGGTTTATTTTGCTTTAGAGATCATCATATGCTTTGTGGGTCCAGTTTATACTGTAGTCCAAAGTTATTTACTAACTGGTATTCTTTGACTTTTGGAATGGAACCACTTCACCATTCTTGAACCTGAACTTCTGATCTAGCCGATGTCAGCACTTGTGTATCTTCCATACCTATTACACAATATGCTAAAGCTTAGCACTCGTTTTTTGCCCTGTTAATATTACTTATTTTCGAGGTATATGCTAAGATTGTAATTACAGGTCATTTTTTTATATTCAGTGTTAATGAAAATGCGACCTAGATTTTCTTTCTTCTTTCTACCTTCTGGCTTTACCTGATGTAATAGTGCATCAGTTTTTTTTAAAATTTAGTAATGGACGTTTTAAAAGCTATTGTTTTTCAACCAGCTTTTAAGTTTTTATAATTTTTTCCTGAAAAATTAACCGGATAAAGGGTTGGTTTTTTTGGAGCTTTTATTTACAAAACAACTAAAGTTAATCCAGATTTAATTAGCTTTTGTTATTCAAAGTCTTTTGAACTAAATATTTGACTAAATCTTTTATCTCAGCACTTGTTGAATTCAGGCTTGACTTCACCTTACTTTTTAGGATCTTTTATATCCACTCCTGCGCAGCTCCTATCAGATATTTTATTTAATAATAGTCTCCAAAGTTCGTTTACAATTCAGAAAGCATAAAGTGAAAATTAATAAGAGGAACACGTCTTTTATTCAGTGTTCTATTCCTCCTCACTACTAGGTCCGTCAAAAAAGCTAAAAACCGTACCGCCATAACGGCGTTCGTTATCAAAATGCTCGTGAGCAGCAAGTGAGGTGTGTTTAGAATGTTCTATGATTAGAATTCCATCTGCGGCAAGAAGCTCGTTTGCGTAGACATAGTTAGGAATTTTCATGAATTCTTCTTCTTCCAGCGCGTAAGGCGGGTCTGCAAAGATGATGTCATACTTTCCTTTGTGTTTTTCTAGAAATTTGAACACGTCTGCCTTAATGGTATCGATGGGAAACTCTAGTAATTCGGCAGTTTTTTTAATAAAAGCAATACAAGGTTGATGTTGATCTACCGCGATAACGCTTCCAGCCCCGCGACTGCAAAACTCATAAGACATATTACCAC
>NZ_JBLIGN010000085.1:0-10988 GCF_047636915.1 Nonlabens sp.
TATGTGATTAACAAAAAGAATCCAAAATTTAAACAAAGACAAGGTTAAGCTATGGCTAGAATTGCAGGGGTAGATATACCTAAAAATAAACGTGGAGTAATTGCCTTAACTTACATTTACGGTGTGGGTAGGAATAGAGCTCATGATGTGCTTATTGCTAGTGGCGTAAGTATCGATAAGAAGGTTAGTGACTGGGATGACGACGAAATTGGTAAAATTCGATCCGCTATTGGTGAGTTTACTATCGAAGGTGAACTTCGTTCTGAGACTCAGCTTAACATCAAACGTCTTATGGACATTGGATGTTACAGAGGGATTCGTCACAGATCAGGACTTCCTTTGAGGGGGCAACGTACTAAGAATAATTCTCGTACTCGTAAAGGAAAACGTAAGACCGTTGCTAACAAGAAGAAGGCAACTAAATAATAAGTAACTGATATGGCAAAGTCTAAAGCGGTAGCTAAAAAGCGTAAAGTAATTGTTGATAGTTTAGGAGAGGTGCATATCTCTTCATCTTTTAATAATATCTTAATTTCGCTTACTAACAAAAAAGGTGAGGTGATTTCATGGTCATCCGCGGGAAAAATGGGTTTTCGGGGTTCTAAAAAGAATACTCCGTATGCAGCGCAACTTGCTGCTGAGGATTGTTCAAAGGTAGCTCATGAGGCTGGTTTACGTAAGGTTAAGGCCTACGTTAAAGGACCCGGTAATGGACGCGAGAGCGCTATACGTTCTATTCACAATGCAGGGATTGAAGTAACGGAGATCATTGATGTTACTCCACTGCCGCATAATGGATGTCGTCCACCTAAAAGAAGAAGAGTTTAATTTAATTTTAATATCGAAGGATTATTTGATCATCGAAGGATTTAGACCTGAATTCATGATACATCTTTCAAAAAATTTACAAAATGGCAAGATATAGAGGTCCTAAGGCAAAAATTGCACGTCGATTTAGAGAAGCGATTTTTGGCCCTAGTAAAGCTTTGGAGAAAAAAAATTATCCTCCAGGGATGCACGGTAACGCTAGACGTCGTGGAAAGGAATCGGAGTATGCGGTTCAATTAAAAGAAAAGCAAAAAGCGAAATACACGTACGGTATCTTAGAAAAGCAGTTCAGACTGATGTTTGAAAAAGCAGGACGTAGTTCCGGAATTACTGGTGAGGTTTTGCTTCAGTTATGTGAATCACGTTTGGACAATGTTGTGTATCGCATGGGGTTGTCTAAAACACGTAGAGGTTCCAGACAACTTGTATCTCATAGGCATATTACGGTTAATGGTCAGTTGGTTAATATTCCTTCTTACCAGTTAAAGCCAGGTGATGAGGTTGCTGTTCGTGAGAAGTCCAAATCTTTGACTACTATAGACGATGCACTTACCAGTAGTGATCGTGTTTATGATTTTATTACTTTCAATAAAGCTTCTTTAAAGGGAACTTTCGTAAGCGTGCCAGAGCGTTTACAAATTCCTGAAAATATTAAGGAACAATTGATTGTAGAATTATATTCTAAATAATAATCAACCTATTTAATTAATCTTATGGCAATATTAAATTTCCAAAAGCCGGATAAAGTGATCATGATTGATTCAACTGATTTCGAGGGAAAATTCGAATTCAGACCGTTGGAACCAGGTTATGGACTTACCGTTGGTAATGCGCTTAGGCGTGTCTTATTATCTTCTTTAGAAGGATTTGCAATTACGTCAATACGCATTGAGGGAGTTGATCACGAGTTTTCAACTATTGAAGGAGTTGTGGAGGACGTGACTGAAATTATTCTAAATTTCAAGCAAGTTCGTTTCAGACGTCAAATCGATGAGGTAGACAGTGAAGTAGTAAATATATCATTCTCAGGTAAGGATCAGTTTACCGCAGGAGATTTGCAAAAGCATATCTCAGGTTTTCAAATTTTAAACCCTGAAATGGTTATCTGTAACACGGAAAGCAGCGTTAGTTTAAATTTAGAGCTCACTATTGAGAAAGGTAGGGGATATGTTCCTGCTGAGGAAAATAAAAATACCAATGCTGCCATGGGCACGATTGCTATTGACTCTATTTTTACTCCTATCAAAAATGTCAAGTACAGTATTGAAAATTATCGAGTTGAGCAGAAAACAGATTTTGAGAAATTAGTATTTGAAATTATTACTGACGGTAGTATTCATCCTAAACATGCTCTTACTGAAGCAGCCAAGACTTTGATCCATCACTTTATGTTATTTTCCGACGAGAGGATTACACTAGAGGCGGATGAAATCGCTCAAACGGAAACTTATGATGAAGAAAGTCTTCACATGCGTCAACTCCTGAAAACTAAGTTAGTTGATATGGAGCTTTCGGTTAGGGCTTTGAACTGCCTTAAAGCAGCTGAAGTAGAAACTCTTGGTGATCTTGTTTCCTACAATAAAAATGACTTGATGAAGTTCAGGAATTTTGGTAAGAAATCGTTAACAGAACTGGAAGAACTAGTAAATATTAAAGGTTTAAACTTTGGTATGGATCTAGCAAAATATAAATTAGACCGTGACTAGGTTTGTTCCTAGTTCAAGAATACAATAGAAAATGAAACACGGAAAGAAAGTAAATCATTTAAGTAGAAAGACGGCTCATAGAAAAGCTATGTTGTCAAATATGAGTTGTTCTCTTATTGAGCACAAGCGCATCAATACTACTGTAGCGAAAGCTAAGGCCCTCAAGCAATTTGTGGAACCTTTAATCACTAAGTCAAAGGAAGATACTACCCATAATAGAAGGTTGGTATTTGCAAAGCTTAGAAGTAAGGAGGCTGTAACCGAACTTTTTAGGGACGTTGCATCAAAAGTTGCTGATAGACCAGGTGGATATACGCGAGTTATTAAATTAGGAAACAGACTTGGGGATAATGCCGATATGGCTATGATCGAGCTTGTTGACTATAATGATATCTATAAGTTAGAGGCTGGAGCTAAGAAGTCAACTACTCGTCGTAGTAGAAGAGGTAAATCAACTACAGCTGCGCCAGTGGCAACTGAAACTAAATCTAATGAAGAAGAATAATTTTCTTTATAAGTTGTAGAAAACGGATCAATGATTATTTCATTGGTCCTTTTTTTTTGGATTATTTTTGAATTTAAATTGTTTATGGGATATTTAGAAAAAAAAGATGCCATTATTTTGTTGGAGGATGGTACTATCTTTCACGGTAAGGCAGTAGGTAAAGGTGGCACAGCCACTGGAGAAATATGTTTTAATACGGGCACAACGGGGTACCAAGAGGTTTTCACTGATCCCTCTTATTTTGGACAATTAATGGTAACCACAAATGCGCATATTGGAAATTATGGTGTTTCAAGTGGTGATGAAGAATCTGATTCTATAAAAATAGCTGGTCTTGTTTGCAAAAACTTTTCAGAAGTTTTTTCACGTGAAAATGCAGATGGTGACTTGCTTTCACTTCTTGAAAAGAAGAATTTAGTGATTCTGTCAGATGTTGATACACGTGCACTCGTCTCCTACATACGAGACAATGGCGCGCAAAATGCTATTCTATCATCTGAGTTAGATGATCTGGAAGAATTAAAGATGCAATTATCTAGAGTTCCTTCCATGAACGGTTTGGAATTAGCGTCTAAAGTTTCCTGTAAAGAGCCGTACTACTTTGGTGATGAAAACTCACCCATAAAGATTTCCGTATTAGATCTCGGAGTTAAAAAGAATATTTTACGTAATCTCGCTTTACGCGGTGTCTATATAAAGGTGTTTCCATATGATACCTCTTTTGAAATGATGAGTTCCTTTTCTCCAGATGGTTATCTTTTGTCTAATGGACCAGGAGATCCTGAGCCCTTAGCTGATGCTATTCAAACGGCCAAAGATATATTAACAGCCGATAAGCCTCTTTTTGGTATCTGTTTAGGTCACCAAGTTATTGCGTTAGCAAATGGTATTTCTACATATAAAATGCATAATGGTCATAGGGGCATCAACCATCCTATCTTAAATTTGGAAACAGGAAAGGGAGAAATAACTTCTCAGAATCATGGATTTGCAATAAGTAGGGAGGATACAGAAAAGAATACCAATGTTAAGATAACACATTATCATTTAAATGATAACACGGTTGCAGGTATCAAACATGTTTCTAAACCATGTTTTTCTGTTCAGTATCATCCCGAAGCAGGACCTGGACCTAACGACGCCACTTATTTATTTGATCAATTTATCAACCTTATTCATACAACAAAAAAAGTTACAACATGAGCACAATTATAGAAGTACACGCAAGACAAATTTTTGACTCTAGAGGAAATCCTACCGTAGAAGTTGATGTTTTCACATCAAATGGTGTTATGGGAAGAGCTGCTGTCCCCTCAGGAGCATCTACTGGAGAGCATGAAGCTGTGGAGTTAAGAGATGGTGGAAAGCCTTATATGGGTAAAGGTGTCGTTAAAGCGGTAAATAACGTGAACACCTTAATTGCTGCAGAGCTTTTAGGAACTTCAGTTTTTGAACAAGCTTATATCGATCAATTAATGATTGATTTAGATGGTACCCCTAACAAAGCAAAGTTAGGAGCAAATGCAATTTTAGGTGTTTCATTAGCATGTGCTAAAGCGGCAGCATTGGAACTCAATCAACCATTATATAAATATATCGGTGGTATCAGTGCTTGTACGCTTCCTGTTCCTATGATGAATATCATTAATGGAGGTTCCCATAGTGATGCCCCTATAGCGTTCCAAGAATTCATGGTGATGCCAGTGGAGGCAGATAGTTTTTCTCATGCCTTACAAATGGGTACTGAGATCTTTCATCACTTGAAGAAAGTACTTCATGATAGAGGGTTGAGCACTGCGGTAGGTGATGAAGGTGGCTTCGCACCTAAATTAGATGGAACCGAAGATGCGTTGGATACTATTTTATTAGCAATCAAAAATGCTGGTTATGAACCAGGAAAGCAAATAATGATTGCTTTAGATTGTGCAGCGGCTGAGTTCTTTGTAAATGGGATGTACGATTATACTAAGTTTGAGGGAGAAGCTGGTGTGATAAGAACCTCTGAAGAGCAAGCCGTATACCTCGCAGACTTAGCAGATAAATATCCTATCATTTCTATTGAAGATGGAATGGATGAAAACGATTGGGATGGATGGAAATTCCTTACTGAAAAAGCAGGTCATAAAGTACAATTAGTTGGAGACGACCTTTTTGTTACCAATGTAGAAAGACTTTCGAGAGGCATTGAGAACGATATAGCAAATTCTATATTGATTAAAGTAAACCAGATAGGTACCCTTACAGAAACGATTGCAGCAGTCACTATGGCTCACAAAGCTGGATATACCTCTGTGATGTCGCATCGCAGTGGAGAGACGGAAGATAACACTATTGCAGATCTTTCCGTGGCACTATCCACAGGCCAGATTAAGACGGGCTCAGCTTCACGATCAGATCGTATGGCAAAGTATAACCAACTACTTCGCATTGAAGAAGAACTCGCGGGTTCAGCTTATTTCCCTGGAAGAAAAGCTTTTCAGTTTTAAAGTTTCAGTACTATTTTACTTTCGCGAAAGCGGAATTATCAAAAGCCATCTAGACAATAGATGGCTTTTTTGTATAGTAATTTCATAATATCTAAGAATCAATTTAAATACATACCTAAAGGTGCCTTTCGGGTGCTTAAATCGTCTACAGCGATTAGTTTGTGAGGGTGTGTTTTAAATGTAGAAACTGGTCTAGAGCCCAGTGCAGTACAGTTAGTAGTCACATAAATTTTGTTAGTTTTTGGGACTTACAAATAGCATTAAGATTCCCTTTTTGGGTGGTCGTTCTGTTTTTATATAGATAGTTTCCTGCATTTGCGAAAGCGAAACCACAACCCACCTTTTATTCCTTTAATAGCTTTTGATAAAAAGACCAACTATATCGATAGAAGGAGGGCTAAAATTTTATTAAATTGTCTAATTTCAACTACTAATTTGTAGGAAAATTAGTAGTTGTGGCGTATTTTCGTAAATACACAATCCAAAATTTAAAAATGGCAGACAAGGCAATAATAGAGTTTGAAGGCAAGAAATATGAATTTCCTGTATTTACGGGCTCAGAAGATGAAAAGGCAATAGATATTAAAACGTTGAGAAGCGCAACAGGCGGACTTACGACCATAGATCCTGGTTATAAAAATACAGGCAGTTGTGTAAGCGCGATTACGTTTCTAAATGGTGAAGAAGGTATTCTTAGATATAGAGGATATTCCATTGAGGACTTAGCTGATAAAGCCGATTTCCTTGAAGTTGCCTACTTATTGATTTTTGGTGAACTACCTACTCCAGTTGAATTAGATAAATTCCATTCGGATATTAAGGCAAAGTCGCACGTAGATGAAGATGTAAAGAAAATTCTTGATGGGTTTCCTAAGTCTGCCCACCCTATGGGAGTGCTTTCTTCATTGACATGTGCGCTGAT
Organism: Nonlabens sp.; assembly: GCF_047636915.1. Taxonomy (GTDB): domain Bacteria; phylum Bacteroidota; class Bacteroidia; order Flavobacteriales; family Flavobacteriaceae; genus Nonlabens. The sequence goes on from NZ_JBLIGN010000085.1 coordinate 6,448, forward strand.
TGCTTTTAATCCAGTCTCTGTAAATGCAAATAGTAAAGAAGATGTTTACAAGGCGATTGTGACCATCATGGGTAAATTCCCGGTTCTCGTGGCATGGACGTTGAGAAAACGCACAGGACAGCCACTTGATTATGGAGATGATAACCTAGGTTACGTAGATAACATTCTTAAAATGATGTTTAAAAGACCTAATTCTGAATATAAAATAAATCCTATTGTTTCCAGCGCACTAAATAAACTATTAATCCTTCATGCAGACCATGAGCAAAACTGTTCTACGAGTACCGTACGTATTGTAGGTTCCTCACAAGCAGGTCTTTTTGCAAGTTTAAGTGCCGGCATTTCTGCACTTTGGGGACCACTTCACGGTGGAGCAAATCAAGCTGTTCTTGAAATGTTAGAAGCTATTAAGGAAGATGGTGGAGATACGAAGAAGTATATGGCTAAGGCTAAGGATAAAGATGATCCCTTTCGTTTGATGGGATTCGGTCATAGGGTGTATAAAAACTTTGATCCACGAGCTAAGATTATTAAAGCAGCGGCAGACGAAGTTCTGGAGGCACTAGGGGTAGATGATCCAATTTTGGCAATTGCAAAAGGCCTTGAGAAAGAGGCACTAGAAGACCCTTACTTTGTAGACCGCAAATTATATCCTAACGTAGACTTCTATTCGGGTATTATTTACCGTGCAATGGGAATTCCAGTAGAGATGTTCACTGTAATGTTTGCATTAGGACGTCTTCCAGGATGGATCGCACAGTGGAAAGAAATGCGCGAGAAGAAAGAGCCGATAGGCAGACCACGTCAAGTGTATATTGGTGAGAATTTAAGACCATTTAAAGAAGTGTCTAAACGATAAATTATTTTATTGATAAACTTAAAAACTCCTAAAAAAAAAGACTTTTGGGAGTTTTTTATGTGTTTTAATCAAATGACACCAATAAGAATTTTCAGCTCTCAACGTATCATATTTATCTTTGACATCGCTATCTCATAAAATTCGGCTGTACATTTTTATAATGGCCAAGAAGTATTACGAACAAATTAATCTGGAATCCACTAAGTCATCGCAATGATCTGAATCGCGCCAACTTATCTTTTGTTTTTTTAAAGAATTTATTTGGGAAAATAATTGAGATGTTCTTGTATTAACCATAGTAAATAAATAAATCTGCAGGTATTTTGAAACTATCTATTCAGCGCTTTGCCTGCCATAAGATCATGTCTTTTTCCCAAGCATTCCTATTTCCTTGTTCAAACTCTCTATCAACTAGTTTTATGATCTCTGTAAAAAATTCTGAAGATGAATGAACAAAAGCAGGGCAAACTATGTGTTTATTATGAAAATGATCTATTCTATCGGGTTCCATACTCCTCAGTATTTTATTTTGCAGCTCTTCTGTGTTCGTTACTTCGGCTGTTGAAATGATATTCTCTTAAATAAAACCCTCTGTGAGTTGCCCTTTATGATTTTTTTGAGTCCTGTTTTCGAGAGTGTGTTTGCTACTTTGCGAGCAGATCAATGAGATAAGCGTTCTACGCCATTTCTGATACTAAAAATAAAGCTGATTTAATATTGTTAATTGCTCCTTACCGTCCGGCTGTTTTCAGTTTTTCATTTTCACAATTTAGGAGGAGAAACAGAATCGAGATACAGGATAAACGTCAGAGCATATTTTTTTTAATTCGCTTTTTGTAGATGAAGTTATTGATTTTAAGCGGGCGCTCCATTAAAACAAATAGTTTTTAAGTAAAAAACGATTGCGTAATTTGTATTAAATGCTAGTCTTAATTACTAAATTCGCTTTATGAAAAAAATCAATCTTCATGTAACTGATGAGACTTCACGTCTTAGAAGTGTCGTCTTAGGAATTGCACGCAGTACAGGTCCCACACCAGCTGCAGAGGAAGCTTACGACCCAAAATCTAGGGCGCATATAATCGCAGGAACCTATCCTTCAAATGATGATATGGTAAATGAAATGGACGCTGTAGCTTTGGTTTTTGAAAAATATGATGTGCAGGTCTTTAGACCCATGCAAATTCAAAATTGCAATCAGATTTTCACTAGGGATATAGGTTTTGTGATTGATGCTATTTTTGTGAAAGCAAACATTCTCCCAGATCGTGAGGAAGAGATAGAAGCTATTCAATACATTGTCGATCAAATGGAGACTCATCGTGTAATACGTCCACCAGAAGAGGTACACATAGAAGGTGGAGATGTTATGTTGCACGGCGATTATATTTTTGTAGGCACCTATCGCGGTGAAGATTATCCAGATTATATCATTGCTCGCACCAATATACAGGCGGTAGAATGGTTAGAAGTCACCTTTCCCCATAAAAAAGTAGTTTCTTTTGATCTAAGGAAGGATAATCTGGATCCTTATAACAACGCACTGCATTTAGATTGTTGTTTCCAACCCGTAGGGAAAGACAAGTGCATCATACATAGGAACGGATTTTTACAAGAAGAAGAATATCAGTTTTTGATAGGCTTATTTGGTCGTAAGAACTGTTTTGAGATCACTCAAGAAGAAATGTACCACATGAACTCTAACATCTTCTCTATTGCACCAGACGTTGTTATTTCAGAAAAGAATTTCACACGTTTAAATGTCTGGTTGCGCAGCCATGGAATTACCGTAGAAGAAGTTCCTTATGCAGAGATTTCCAAGCAAGAAGGACTTTTGAGATGCTCCACTTTACCCTTAATTAGAGACTAGATGAGACAAATAACTGATACTATTTTAATGGTGCGTCCAGTGCAGTTTCGCTCCAACGAAGAAACAGCTGTTAATAATTATTACCAAGATGGTAGGATAAAAATCTTGGATCAAAACGAGAAAGCACAAAATGAATTTGATGTTCTTGTAGCAGCTTTACAAGAAAAAGGTGTCTGTGTATTACTGGTACAAGATCAAATAGAATTTGATACACCAGATTCTGTATTCCCTAACAACTGGATCTCTACTCATGAAAATGGAGATATAGCTTTGTATCCCATGTTTGCTGAAAATAGGCGTAGGGAAAGAAGGCCAGATGCTATGGAATTGATGGAAGCAGAAGGTTTTCAAATCAATAACGTTATCGATTACACCAGTGCAGAGGACGAGGGTTTCTTTCTAGAAGGAACAGGAAGTCTCTTACTAGATCGAGTAAATCGCAAAGCGTATTGCAGCTTATCTGCTCGTGCAGATGAGGAACTGATGATAGAGTTTTGTGAAGATTTTGAATACACACCTGTAATCTTCACCTCTTATCAAACGGTGGAAGAGAAGCGATTGCCCATTTACCACACCAACGTAATGATGGCGCTGGGAGAGAATTATGCAGTGATTTGTCTGGATTGCATAGACGATAAAAAAGAGGCTAAGAACGTTCTTAAACATCTTAAAGAGGACGGTAAAGAAGTGATTACTATTACCGAAGCTCAAGTAAACTCTTTTGCAGGTAATATGATGCAGGTCAGTAACGATAAGGGAGCACGTATTTTAGTGATGAGCGACCAAGCCTATAAGTCACTAACGGTCTCTCAAATTGGCAAATTGGAAAATTACAACGAGATTATTCATCCATCTATTTCTACTATAGAAACTTTAGGAGGTGGTTCTGTAAGATGCATGATGGCTGAGGTTTTTTTGCCTAGAGTATAAGTTCCATTTTAAATTATATCAAAAGATGCGGAAGTAATTTTGCCTTTTGATACTTGTGTTGTGGTTTCATTTTATGGAATTTATCTTTTATAAGCTTCCCTTTTATTTATTCTCATGGCGGTCCTATTTTTACCGATATCATCTGTGATTTTTAACATCATTTCCCAGTGGCAATATGCCTGATCATTCCAGTAAAAATAAAGTAATGAAATGGCAACATGCTGTACCAGTATAATCTACCCCAAATTCCTCTAGGTCTAAAAGTAGCTGTTTGATGAACGATATTATTCTCATCGATTTCAAATTCCAGCCAGGCTTCTCCAGGAACGCGCATTTCCGCAAATAATAGCAGTCGTTTTTCTTCTTTGTCTGCCACAAGAACGCGCCAAAAATCCAGAGCGTCCCCAGCATAAATAGTTGTAGCATTAGTGCGGCCACGGCGCAAGCCTACACCGCCGAATAATTTATCCACCGCGCCACGTATTTTCCACAAAAATGTAGCGTAATAATAGCCGTTATTCCCTCCGATGGACCAAATGCGTTCTAAGGCAGCTTCTGGATCTGTTGTTGCTAGTTTCTGACCGTCTTTAAGGCATCCATAACTGGGGACTTTTTTATATTTATTAAGGCTGCGTTTAAAGCGGCCACTTACCATAGAGTCTTTCCAGCTGCTCACGACTTGATTTTGCTCAATTTTTGCAAAGGCCATATTCAATGCCTCTTGATAGCTATAGAGCTCAATTTCTAACCTTTCTGCAAGGTCATTTTTTGAGGCGATGACTTCTACAGCCATACTGTCTACTAGGTTTTGGGCGAGCTTATAACTGGTGCTGGTTACAAAATACAACCAGTAACTACTCAGTTTAGGCGTCATTACTGGAA
>NZ_JBLIGN010000086.1:0-10909 GCF_047636915.1 Nonlabens sp.
ATCTTATTTGCATTCCCTAGACCTTTGATAATGTCCATACCACTATGCCCACCATTAAGACCTTTTACCGTAATTTTTTTAGATATATAATCATCAGAAAGGGATTCTAGCAAGTAGCTTTTAGTAGCTGTCACATCTACTCCACCAGCGCAGCCTATGTCAATTTCGTCGTCTTCTTCTGTATCTAGATTCAATAAGATGGTAGAATTCAGAATGTCTTTATCCAATTCCATGGCTCCAGTCATTCCTGTTTCTTCATCAATAGTAAACAAAGCTTCTATAGCTGGATGTGCAATGTCACTTGAGGAAAGTACCGCCATAATAGAGGCAACACCTATCCCGTTATCTGCTCCTAAAGTGGTTCCATTTGCTTTTATAATGTCCCCTTCTACGATCATTTGAATTCCCTGTGTCAAAAAATCAAAATCCGTATCGTTGTTTTTTTGATGCACCATATCCAGATGCGACTGTAGAATAATGCTCTTGCGATCTTCCATTCCTGGGGTAGCGGGCTTTCTCATGATTACATTACCTATGGCATCTTCTATTACTTCTAATTGAAGTGATTTACCAAATTCTACCATGAAAGCACGCACACGTTCTTCCATTTTGGAAGGTCGAGGCACAGCATTTAAATCGGCAAAATGATTCCATAAGGAATGTGGTTCTTGTTTTCTTACTTCTTGTGACATAAAAAAATATGATTTTTGCAAATATAACAGTACAAGTAACCTACTTGCCTTAACTATTTGCTAAATGATTGTTGGTATTACTGATTTTCACCTGATAAGACAAATACATCTACATATTAGAATGTAAGGTGTGATGATCTAGTTTAAAAGATACAACTTATTAAATTCCTAAGCTTCTACACCTACTGAGTCTTGTTTCCAGCATCTTGATTCTTATTTCTTACTCGCTCTAAGCATTTCTCTCTTTCCCGGTGGTCCCGGCAGTCGTTCTACCCTAAACCCTACAGTTTGCATATTTCTACGCACCTGACCTGCAGCGCAATAAGTAGTTAATATACCGCCAGTTTTTAAAGAAGCGTAGGCCGCTGCAAATATTTCAATGGTCCACAATTCAGGTTGAGTACGCGGACCAAAAGCATCAAAATAAATTAAATCAAATTGATTTTGATCCTTGAGAAGTTCAAATGTTATTTGCTTTTTGCGCAACATAAAATTAGGATGAATCTCGTGATTTTCTTCCCAACTGGATTGGTGCAGGAGTTCATATAACTCCTGATTTTTTAAAAGCTGCCCATAGTCCATAGCAAGAACTTCTTCCTGAAGGATAGGAAAAGCCTCTACAGCTGTATATTGTATAGGGATTTTGGCGTCGTGTTGAGCTGTAAGCATGGCATTGAGACCAGTTCCAAAACCATATTCAAGAATCTGAAGAGGCTCTTGGCGGTCATCACGTTCTCCATTCAACAAGTTGTGGACAACACCCAAATGCGCCACCTCTAAATAATATTCTAAACCGGTTTTTATAAAAACATGAAGCGCCTCTTGCAAGGCGCCATGTTTAGAATGATATTGCTCATCGAGATCGGGCATATAAATGGTTTTTGAACCATCTCCCGTAGTCATGATCTCCCTTTTCATTTATTCTTCTGTTTTGGAAGCACCTTCCACATCTGGATTGTCAAACTTCTCAACAAGCGCCCCATCTGCAATAAAGCTTAACGTAACTTCTTCTTCGGTAATAGCTTCGATTTCTTCTTTAGATTTTCCAGCATCTTCAGCATAATGCCGTAATTCATCAACTGGAGTAATGTCCTTAAATGCTTTACCACTTAAAATTACTTCCTTTCCTTTTCCATTTTTAGGAAGGAAAAAACCGTAATCTTTAAACTTAACAGTGGCAGAAGCAGCTCCTACTGGCATTTTGATCCAGCAACCTTTCTTTACACACACATCTGCAATGGTACCTTTCACTTTTACTGAAGTAGTATCGCCTACTTTCATTGTTGAATACATAGTTCCCAATTCCGTGGCGTCTAAGACGTCACTATTAGAAAACTTTGCGCCATAATCCATATAGGCCATTTCTTGCACTTGCTCGTCATTAACGGCTGGCATTTCTTCTTCTTGCTTTTGTTCTTTGCATCCTATTAATACAAGTAATGCAAAAATTCCTGATATAAACTGCTTCATAGGTTTAAATTTTGATCAAATTTAGGAATTCGTTTAGATTTATACCTAGTCTTAATGAAGTATATTTGCAAAAATATACAAGCACAATGATGAAGACTGACGCAATCGTTATAGATAAGGTAAAAGAATCAAAAATCAGTACTATAGATTTTGATAATTTAACCTTTGGTAAAACCTTTACAGACCACATGTTGGAATGTACTTGGCGCGATGGTGACTGGCAAACTGTTGAGATTAAACCATATGGTCCTATTCAAGTAGAACCTAGTTGTAAAGTTTTTCATTACGGCCAGGCCATTTTTGAGGGTATGAAAGCTTTCAAGGATGCTACGGGAGATGTTTTCCTTTTTAGACCAGAAGACAACTGGAGAAGATTTAATGAAAGTGCCAAACGGCTTGCCATGCCAGAAATACCTAAAGAGGTATTTATTAATGGACTTAAAAAGCTGGTGAGCCTGGATAAAGAATGGGTGCGTTTTGGTGAAGGACTTTCTCTTTATTTGCGTCCTTTTATGATCGCTAGTGAAAGTGGAGTAGCCGCAGCGCCGGCGACCGAGTATAAATTTATGGTTATTATGTCCCCTGCATTTGCTTATTACAAAGGTGATGTTCGTGTTGTTATTGCTTCAGAATATTCTAGAGCTGCTAATGGTGGTGTTGGTTATGCAAAAGCTGCTGGAAACTATGCCGCTAGTTTTTATCCCAACAATCTTGCTCTTCAAGAAGGTTACCAACAAATTATATGGACAGATGCTGCTTCTCACGAATATTTAGAGGAGGCAGGAACTATGAATATATTTATACGTGTGGGAAATAAATTACTCACAGCGCCCAATAATGATCGCATTCTAAATGGTGTCACTAGAAGAAGTGTGATACAAATGGCAAAAGATCATGGAATTATAGTTGAGGAGAGAAGGGTTTCTGTCAATGAACTAAGAGAAGCTGCACATGATGGGACGTTAAAAGAAATCTTTGGAAGTGGTACTGCTGCTGTTATTGTTCCTATTAAAGGGTTTAAACACAAAGAACTAAAACATGAACTTCCTGAGTCAAATGATTCTTACGCCCTAAAATTAATGGGAGCTTTAAAAGATATTCAATACAATAGAGCTGAAGATAAGTATGGCTGGAGAGTGAAAGTATAAGACAACTTTACTTTAAATAACATGTAAAATGCCCGCTTTTTAAGCGGGCATTTTAAGTTTTCAGTTTTTGAGAAAGCACAATTATAGAAATCAGCATCACTATTATAATTTCTTTCTATACTTTTAGCTGGTGAAAAAATTGGCTTTTATATTCATCATGCTCGTTGCTGCCTTTGGGTGGTCACAAAACCAAGCCAACTGGTGGTTCTTTGGCACCAATGCAGGAATCGATTTTAATAGTGGGTCTCCTCTACCTAATGATATAGGCCAATTAGACACTATCGAAGGTTGCTCTGCTATATCAGATGCTTGTGGCTCCTTGCTTTTTTATACCGACGGAATTACTGTTTGGAACCGCAATCACAACATCATGCCTAATGGAGATAGCTTATTTGGAGACCCATCCAGCACTCAATCTGCATTAATTATTCCTTTATTTAACAGTCCTGACCTATATTATATATTTACGATATCCATATTTAATAGTACGTCTGGAAATACAAGGACTGGTTTGTACTATTCTGTGGTAGACATGAATTTGAATGCTGGGGCTGGAGATGTTATTGTCAATCAGAAAAATATAGAATTATTACCTAATAGTACAGAAAAATTATTTGCTGCCGTTGCTGCAAATGGTCAAGATACTTGGATTGTCACGTATGCAGCCAGCATAGCTGGAAGCTTGAGTTTTGATCAGTTTTATGCTTTTAAACTTACGCCTAATGGTATGGATCTACAGGCTACCGTAAACTCTTTGAGTCCCTCAACTCGCACGACAGATAAGCGAGGTTATCTCAAAGTATCACCAGATGGCACAAAAGCAGCTATGATGACCCAATTTTATGTAGATCTCACAAATCCGAATGAAGCCGGTTATGGCGCTTGGTTATTTGATTTTAATACCACTTCTGGTATGGTAAATAATCCAGTACGATTAAATTTCCCTAGTGGCTATCAAGCTTATGGAACAGAGTTTTCATTAGATTCCAGACTGCTCTATGTAGACCTTAATACACTAGGTAGTGGATTGGTACCAGCAGAAAGAATGTTGTTGCAATACAATACCACAGCCGCAAATTTTCAAAACAATCCTGTAGTTATTTATGAAAGTGATGTAAATAATCCCAATGATAATGTTTCAAGAGGTGCTTTACAAATTGCTCCAGATAAAAAGATATACTATTCTCGTGATGAACAGCAATGGCTGGCAGTTATTAATGATCCAAACAACATTGGTGCATTGAGTAACTTTCAATACGATGGGCTAGCGCTTACTCCAGGAACTAACAGTAATGAAGGATTGCCTCCTTTTTACAATGCCTTTTTTAACCCTTCATTTTCGGCAATTGAAGGGTGCAGTAACGCACCTACTCAGTTCCTTGCAGACGCTATTGCAACCTGTCCTAATCATTCTGTTCTTTGGGACTTTGGAGATGTTACTAGTGGTTCCGATAACAGCTCCATAGCTATTAACCCAACTCATATATATGCTACAGCAGGAACTTATACCGTTGTTTTAATTATTACTACGCCTACAGAGGTTTTTAATTCTAGTCGTAGCATTCAAATAGTAAACGCTCCTATTATAAATTCTGTAAACGATATAGAAGTATGCGATGATCGTTCTAATGATGGTTTTGCTCCTGTAGATTTTACCACAATCAGAACGACTGCTTTAGGCGCACAAAGCGCTAGTGACTTTGAGGTTACTATTCATTCTAGTGCTTTAGATGCCATGGAAGATTTTAATGCCATAGCAAATAATGACGTGGTAACCAGTGGCACTTATATGGTAAGAATTGATAACCGATTGTCAAATGGTTGTTATGACACTACGTTATTTGATGTAAATATTAGTGCTGTTCCAGTGCCATCGATGGTAGACGATTTGATCTTGTGTGATGATTTTAGTAACGATGGTGTCGAGTCCTTTGATTTAGAACTGGCTTCTATTCAAGGTTTTGGAACTCAAAACCCTTCCGGATTTGATGCCTCTTTCTATATAGGTCAAAATAATGCCGATTTAAGACAAAACCCAATTCCTTCACCTTACAACGGTTCTAACGACCAAGAAATCTTTATACGTTATGAAAATATCAATTCTATTGATTGCTATGCTTTGGCTTCTTTTAATCTTCGAATAATCACACAACCGCGTATCCCAATTCTTAATGATTTGACCGCTTGTGATGACGAATCTGGAGATTTAATAGAGCTTTTTGATCTTGCAAGCTTAGCAACCTTGATAGAACACACACAATTAGGAAATCTCACCACTACATTTCACCGCTCACAACAAAATGCAGAAATGGATATCAGCCCATTAAATCCTAATTATTCAAATACAGCAAGGCAAGAAATAATATGGGTGCGTTTAGAAAATAATGATTGGGTAACTTGCTATGATGTACAACCATTGCTTATCGAAGTATATCCAAAACCCGTTTTTTTTACCACTCCAGATTTTACTAAATGTATAGATGATGAGCTTCTCATTGAAGCCACAACAGGGTTTGTAGCCTATCGATGGAATACGGGGGCAACAACTTCTAGCATAAATGTGACCGATGAAGGAACCTATACTGTTACTATAATCGATCAAAATGGCTGTGAAGACAACAGTTCAACGACTGTAACTAATTTTTTTTCTACTCAAATAATTGCTGTAGAAGTGGAACAATTCACAATAAGGTCTAATCGCATCACCGTATTGGTCTCAGGAGATGGTCCATTTGAATACAGTATGGACAATGTGTTTTTTCAGGACAGCAATGTTTTTACTGACTTACTACCCGGATATTACACGGCTTATGTACGTGATTTGAATGCTTGTGACCTGGTAACTGCTCCTGCAGCAATCATTGGCGCACCTCCTTATTTCACACCTAATGAAGACGGTTTTCACGACTACTGGCAAGTAATCGCCATTGAAACAGAACCTGATGCGCAAATCTATATTTTTGACCGTTTCGGGAAATTATTAAAGCAATTAAGTCCGTTGGGACTTGGCTGGAACGGAATGTATAATGGGAATCCTCTTCCAAGTACTGATTATTGGTACCGTGTAGAATTACATGATGGCCGTAGTTTTAAGGGGCATTTCACTCTCAAAAGATAAATTGTTATTATAGTTCCCTTAATAAGAACAAAAATGGCCAGGTACATTCCCTTGGCTTCCCTTTTATCCTCCCTTATTTTAAATTGTATTTACTGATAATTTTAACCTCGCTTTCGCGAAAGCGGAATCACAAAAAACTTATTTTTACCATTCATGGAATTTAATATAGTATCAGAGTTCTCTCCTACTGGAGATCAACCACAAGCAATTCAGAAATTAATTAGTGGAATTGAAGCTAATGAAAAATACCAGACCCTTTTAGGTGTTACAGGAAGTGGTAAGACATTTACGGCAGCAAATGTGATTCAAGGTGTTCAAAAACCAACACTAGTGCTTTGCCACAACAAAACTCTTGCTGCGCAACTGTACTCAGAATTCAAAGATTTTTTCCCAGATAATGCCGTAGAGTATTTTGTCTCCTACTATGATTATTACCAGCCAGAGGCATTTATTCCTTCTAGCGGCACCTATATCGAGAAAGATCTTTCTATCAATGAAGAAATAGAAAAAATGCGATTGAGTACTACTTCTTCCCTACTTTCAGGAAGAAGGGATATTATCGTGGTAGCTTCGGTCTCTTGTTTATATGGTATTGGAAACCCTGTCGAATTTCAAAAAAATGTAGTACGAATAAAAAAAGACGAAGTAATTGCAAGAACTGCTCTACTTCACAAGTTAGTTCAATCCTTATATTCCAGAACTACAGCCGAATTCAATCGTGGAAATTTCAGAATAAAAGGAGATACCGTAGACGTTTACCCTAGCTATGCAGACACCGCTTTTAGAATACACTTTTTTGGAGATGAAATTGAAGAAATTGAACGTTTTAATCCATTAGATGGTACGGTTATAGAACGCTTTGAACAAATCACCATCTATCCAGCAAACATGTTTGTAACCTCACCTGATATCTTACAAGGTGCGATTCATTCCATACAAGAAGATCTGGTCAAGCAAACCGATTATTTTAAAGAAATAGGAAAACCACTTGAAGCCAAAAGACTAGAAGAACGCACAGAATTTGACCTAGAGATGATAAGAGAACTAGGCTACTGCTCTGGTATTGAAAATTATAGCAGGTATTTAGATGGACGTTTACCAGGTACGAGGCCTTTCTGCTTATTAGACTTTTTTCCAGATGATTTTTTAATGATTATTGACGAAAGTCACGTGAGCGTTCCTCAAGTCGGTGCGATGTATGGTGGCGATAGATCTCGTAAGGTCAATCTAGTAGATTATGGTTTCCGCCTTCCTGCTGCTATGGATAACCGTCCGTTAAAATTTGAAGAATTTGAAGCGCTTCAAAATCAAGTCCTTTATGTAAGTGCTACTCCTGCAGATTATGAACTGGCTAAGAGTGAAGGTGTAGTCGTAGAACAGATCATAAGACCAACAGGTTTGTTAGATCCAATTATAGAAGTGAGGCCGAGTCAAAACCAGATTGATGATATAGTAGAAGAAATAAGATTGAGAGAAGAACGAGATGAACGTGTGTTGATCACTACTCTAACAAAACGAATGGCAGAAGAACTTACGAAATACCTTTCTCGCATCAATGTGCGTTGTCGTTATATTCATAGCGACGTAGATACGTTAGAACGTGTGGAAATATTATCAGATTTGCGTAGAGGTGTTTTTGATGTACTTATAGGAGTTAACCTTTTAAGAGAAGGTCTGGATTTACCAGAAGTGTCACTAGTCGCTATTCTCGATGCCGATAAAGAAGGCTTTTTACGTAATCAGCGCTCTTTAACTCAAACGATAGGTCGCGCTGCTCGTAATATAAATGGGCGTGCTATTTTATATGCTGATAAAATTACAGCCAGTATGCAAAAAACCATGGATCAAACCGATTACCGTCGTTCCAAGCAAATGGCATACAATGAAGCTCATGGATTAAAACCTACTGCTATTAAAAAGAAACTGGAAACAGCATTGTACCGTAAAAATGCAGCTACCTATGCCATTGAAGAAGTGCTTACCTTAAAAGCCGCTGAAGAAGAGGCCGAATATCTTTCTAAAGGAGAATTAGAAAAGAAAATACGCAGTACTCGAAAAATGATGGAAAAAGCAGCAAAAGAATTAGACTTTATGGAAGCGGCTAGACTGCGAGATGAAATTAAAATGATGCAAGAAAAAGTCAAACAACATTAAAAAATTATTTTTGTTTTTCAAATTGCTTCCTAACTCTTCCAATTTGACCCTATAAGGCAGTTCAAAAATAATATTATTTTAAATTATATTCTTTTAAAGCATTTATAAGTCTTTGAAATTACACGGCACTTACTTTTCTTCTGGTAAGTACCGCGTAATTAAATCAGTTATAGTTGCGATAACTCCCCGTAAATAGCGTCATGACATATTTTAGGCTTGCTGCAAGCAGAATCTTAAAGCGGCGAAATCGATTTCGCTACTTTAATGATTCAAATTTTTTATGAATCTTAAAATGTTATAATTTTATAGGAGTGCTAATAATTATGCTTCATGAAAACTATACCATTTATTTTATGTCTCTTATTTTCTGTATCCTGTTTATTTGCGCAGGTAGGCATAGGAACTGCAACTCCTAGCGCAGATCTTGAAGTTGTTGCAAACGTATCATTAACAACAGGTGAATTTAATGGCGTTATTATTCCCAAGGTTAGCGTTTTACCTGAAGGAGGATTATTACCTAATGCGACGCAGAAAGGTTTAATTCTTTACTTGGCTAGTGGAACTGATTCAGAAGGGTTTTATTTCTTTGACGGGATAAAATATAGAAATGTGAGTGAGTCCCCCATTTTTTATAATGAGGCAACAACAGCTCACGCAACTGCTACAACTTCTGAAATTTTTAGGACAGGAAGAACAAGGTTTGGTTTTGACGCAGCAGCTGCTGCTCTGGTTTCTATAGAAAATCCCGGAACTCTTGTTTCTGAGGATCGAACAATTTTAAGCATCACAAACAGGCATAGCAGCACAGCTATGTCATCTGCAACAAGATCTGCGAATTTACTTAACTCCAGTGCTGCAAGAGGAAATAAAGTTGGTATAGAGAATCAAGTTTCAAGTGCAGGTGACGGATCTCATATAGGAATAGACAATCAAGTAGCGGTAAATAATAGCAGCACCGCAGCTAACTTTGGTATCAGAAACGTCATAGGACCTTTTACAACTTCGAACCAAGAACTAAGTGGAATCTCAGTAACCACTGGAAATGTTGCCTCTACAGGAATAATTTATGGCGTGAGAAGTAAAGCAATAAATGATGGATCCAACCAAGCATATTCCGGATATTTTGAAGGAGACCATTTTGCTATAAGAAATGAGGACAATTCAGACGGTTATGAAATGCCTACTACCTCAGGAATGACAGGACAAGTTTTAACTACTAATGGATCCAATACTGCGACATGGCTCGATATTGATGCAGATAAATTGAGAGTTAGAGCTACTTTAGGATCCGATAAATCTTTTACACCGAGCACACCAGGCGGAAATTCAAATTTTATGTCATGGGAGCCATTAGTATTTGATTCAGAAATCACCTCTACAGCCGCATATGATCAAACGACAGGTGTTTTTACAGCTCCTCGGAATGGCTTCTATTCCTTTACGATTAATGTAAGAGCCACATTTAGCCTCAACAGTAACGAACTAGTAGGTATAGCCATGACGAAAAACACGGATGTTAATGGCTTTTATCAAATGAGCGCGTATAGGTCTGACGAGTTTGGTAATCGTGTTGTTAGAACATTAACTGCAAATGTATACCTATCTAGCGGTGACCTGATTAATTTACATTTTGGTTTCTCACAAACGCTTGCTAATTTTAATGACTTAGAAGCAAATACATCAGAGCTAATCATCATAGAACAGTAGCTGTCCTTTTACTCCATAAAGTAGTTGATCAAAAACAAGCTTTATCAAATTTTTGTAAGACTTTCATCTTCAAGAAAAGTACCTTTACAAAAAAAAGAATGAAATATCTCTTGATTTGTGCGATTGCACTACTGCTACTTTCTTGTAACACAAAAAATGCTGCAGAAAAAGACGGAAAAAAAATCATAGGAGAAGATCTTATGGATCAAGTAGTAGACAGACAGCTGACCAAAGAATTTAAGGAGTATTGGTACAACGGTACTGCCGAAATATCCACCTATGAGCTACATCAAGCGAGATATGGAGAAATGAGAGATGGAACTGCTGTACTGATTTTTGTTACAGAACCTTTTGATAAAAAAGACCAAATAAAAGCAGATCAATCCAAAGATTCTAATAGAACTGTTTTGAAACTGAACGCCACTAGAAATTTTAATACAGGAATCTATCCGTACAGCATTATGAGCAGTACCTTTTTACCGCTAGATAAAAAAGATAATGCTATTAAAATTGCTACTTCCATTCAGGAGTGGTGCGGTCATACCTACATGCAATTTAATCAAGATGGCGATGCATATAAGGTGTCCCTTTATTCCTATTTTCAAAGTGAAGGGAATGAA
>NZ_JBLIGN010000087.1:0-10322 GCF_047636915.1 Nonlabens sp.
CATGTGGGCGTAAAAAAAACACTTTCCTCAATAGAAATTCACATGCAGTTGCGGCAGAATTTAATGCGTTGTATAATGGTGGTGTGGCTTACGATAAAGGGATAGAAGAACTATCGCTTACGTATCGAGATAAT
Source organism: Nonlabens sp. (assembly GCF_047636915.1). GTDB lineage: Bacteria > Bacteroidota > Bacteroidia > Flavobacteriales > Flavobacteriaceae > Nonlabens. The sequence goes on from NZ_JBLIGN010000087.1 coordinate 135, forward strand.
TTCTGGGAAATTCTACCAGTTGAGCGTATCGAGTTGAACGAAGATAACACACTTCCTGGCGAATCTAAAGATCCAAACTTTAACCGTGCTGAAGAGAAGGCCGTAAAGGCAATACAAAAACATGCCATTTATATAGATGGAACAGAATTTAATCCTCAAATAGATGAGGCCTATTTACTGTTAGGGAAATCTCGTTACTATGATTCTAGGTTTATTCCCGCCATGGATGCGTTTAATTTTATTTTGGACAAATATCCTACAAGCAACAGCATCAATATTGCTAAAATTTGGAAAGCTAAATCAAATATAAGATTAAAGAATGAAGAGGTGGCTTTGGAGAATCTTCAGAAAATGTTTGAGGAAGAGGATTTAGATCACGATGTAGTAGCAGATGCTTCGGCCATAATTGCACAAGCATATATTAATTTAGACTCTATCCCCGAGGCACTACCCTTTATAAAATTGGCTTCAGAGAATGTGCGAAATAATGAGCTTAAAGGGAGATACGCATACATAAAAGGGCAATTATATAATCGTTTAGGGTTTAAAGACAGCGCTAACCTTGCGTTCGATGAGGTGATTGATCTGAACCGTAGGTCGCCAAGAGTCTATATGATTGCTGCCCATATCTCAAAAGCTAAAAATTTCGATTATGATAAAGAAGATCGCATTGCACTATTAGAGTTGCTTCGGAATTTAGAGGATGACCGTGAAAATCGACCATATCTTGATAAGATTTATAATCAGATGGGAGAGTACTATAGAAACAGTGATAGTATAGAAACAGCTGTTGTATACTACAATGCTTCAATTCAATCCTTTACCGAGGATAAGTTGTTGCAATCAATTAATTATCAGACGTTAGCAGAAATAAACTTTGATAATGCAGAGTATAAAAATGCAGGGTCTTACTATGATAGTACACTTACCAATCTAGTTGAAAATACACGACAATGGAGGCGAATTAAGAAGAAAAGAGAAAACCTTGATGACGTAATTAAGTATGAAGATATTGCAACTCTTAATGATAGTATCTTGCGACTGGCCTACATGAGTGAGGAAGAGCAGCTAGCCTTTTTTACCGATTTTACATCTAAACTTAAGGCTCAGGCAGTAGCGGATTCAATAGCAAATGTGAAGGAGAAACAAGGAATTACAAATAACGAATTTTATAAAAAAAATAAAAAAGGAGAGGCAACTCAGCCGGGCGGTAAGTTTTATTTTTATAATTCGTCCACTGTTTCTTATGGAAAACAAGAATTTAGAAAAATATGGGGCGATAGGAAATTAGCAGATTATTGGAGAGTTTCAAGTAAGAAAAGTACATTGGAAGTTATTGACGATGTAGCCGCAGTGGATGAAGTACCAATAGCTGAAAATGAAAAGTTTCAAGTAGAAACATATATATCAAGAATCCCAACAGATCAGATAGTGATAGACAGTATCGCTAAGGATAGAAATTTTGCCTACTATCAATTAGGGTTAATTTATAAAGAGAAATTTAAAGAGTATGGCCTCGCAGCAAATCGATTGGAGAAACTGCTTTCCTATAGTCCAGAGGAACGTTTGATTTTACCTGCGAAGTATAATTTACATAAGATTTATGGGGAATTAAATAACGAACCTTTAGCATTACAATATAAGAACGATATCTTAAGTAATCATAGTGACTCGCGCTATGCAGAAATTTTAAGAAACCCGAACTCATCGCTTGCAACCGATGAATCAAGTCCAGAGTTCAAGTATAAAAAATTGTACAAAGACTTTGAAGATTCTAAATATCAACTAGTCATAGAGACTTGTGATGAATACATTACTATCTATAATGGAAATGATATTATTCCTAAATTAGAGCTATTGAAGGCTACAGCCTTGGGACGTCAACAGGGTTATGAAGTGTATAAAAAGGCTCTAAACTTTATTGCTCTTAATTACCCAAATAGTGATGAAGGAAAACAAGCTCAGAAAATCTATTCGAGTGTTCTTTCACGTTTGGCGAGCAAAGAATTTGTCGATGATGAGAGTAGCGTTAGTTTTAAATTGGTATATCAATACAGATTTACAGAATCTGAATTAGCTAATAAAATGCTAGAGAAGTTACAAAAAGCAATTGTGTTTTTTAAGTATGATTATACTGTTTCAGTAGACTATTATTCTCCGGAAACGCAATTGGTCGTAGTTCACGGATTGAACTCAATGCTCGGTACAAGAGGGTTTGGACAGGTTCTTTCAGAGCATAAAGCTTATAAAGTTAAGAAGCCATTTTTTGAAATAGCTACCGAAAATTATAAAATTGTTCAAATACACAAAAACCTCTCAAATTACCTGGATAAAGAGGTGATAGAGCCAAAGGAGTCTGACACTCAAAAATAGTTTTAGTATGTTTTTAGATAAGAAAGAGAAAAGAAACGTTAATCCTATGACGAGTCAAAACCGTATAAATGAAGGGACAAGCATTGTAGGAGATATACAATCTAAAGGCTTTTTTAGAATTGATGGCATAATAGAAGGGAATGTAAGTACTCCATCGAAAGTTGTAATAGGTAAAACCGGTTTAATAAAAGGGACTCTTACCTGTGAAGATGCAGATATAGAAGGTAAGATTATTGGGAAGTTAAACATCAATAATACACTAAGCCTTAGAGCGACTGCCTTTATAGAAGGGGATGTGGTTGCTGGCAAACTAGCTGTTGAGCCAGGTGCAATTTTTAATGCCTCTTGTATGATGAAAGACACCAAGACAACTACCGAGAAGGTGCTGCCTATGTTGGGAAACAAGGAGTCTAATAAATCTCAAAATCATCCTTTTGATAGAGCCCAAAGAATCTAAAAAAAAGAAGGGCAACCGACTTAACACCTATACACGCTTTTCTGGTATAGCTTTTCAAATGGTAGTAATCATTGTATTAGGTTCCTTCGGAGGGGTGAAGCTTGATGAAATGTATCCCAACGAATATTCAGTTTTCACTATTATATTTAGCTTAACATCAGTAGGCATTTCCATGTACTATGTTATTCGGCAGGTTAATCATAGAAAAGAAAAGAAATAGTTATGCTTAAAGATATATTTAATTTTGCCCTAAAATTGCTAGGATTCAGTTTGCTGTTGTGCGCAATCCATTATTATATTTATGTCAATTTTTATTTTGAGATAGAGCTATATCTGCCAATATGGGGTATCTACCTGTTCAATTTAGTTTTAGTGTTGCTTGTTTTTGTCATAATAAAGCAAAAAGTGGCCACAGATGATACGCAAGTATATAATACGTTTTTGGTTATGACGATTGGAAAGATGGCCTTAGCCATTGTATTTTTACTGCCAATTTTCTTTGGTAAGTCTGAGAACTCTACCATTGAGGTGATTAACTTTTTCGTTGCGTATTTTATGTTTTTAGGATTTGAAATAAAAATGCTGGATAAATTTCTCAAAGACATACAAACAAAGTAATTTTTTTAGTTTGTCAGTTGAGTTAATGTTACTACATTTGCAGAAATTTTAAGGAACGCAAAAGAACGATATTGAAAACAACTCATTTTACTTCCATTAGAAACCTCATAATAGGGGTGTTTTTTATTTTAGTATCTACTCCAACTTTTGCAGCTTCATCTGACTCTGAAGGAGAAGAATTTGACGTAACAAATATGATCATGCATCATATTAAAGATGCGCACGAATTCCATATCATGGATTGGGACGGTCATGCTATTTCGATTCCATTACCTGTAATATTATGGACGGAGAACGGATTAGTAACATTTATGTCAAGCGAATTTCAGCATGATGATACAGGAAGTGTCATTGTTGAAAGAAACGAGCAGAAATTTGTTAAAATCCACGAGGAAATTTATTATGCTGCCAATGCCCCTCATGTAGCGGCAAAGATGACTCCAGAAGATGGCGATACCCATGTTGCAAAACAACCTTTGGATTTGTCTATCACTAAGTTGGTGTTTTCGATGTTCCTTTCAATACTATTATTGCTTTGGATTTTTGGCCTTTCAGCAAGAAAATATGATTCAAACGGTGTACCTAAGGGTATTGCTAAGTTTACGGAGCCACTGATAGTTTTTATTCGAGATGAGGTAGCTATACCGAACATCGGGGAGAAAAATTACAGAAAATTTATGCCTTTCCTGCTAACTTTGTTTTTCTTTATTTGGATTAATAACGTAATGGGCTTGGTACCTTTTTTCCCATTTAGTGCGAACTTAAGTGGAAATATTGCTTTTACAGGTGGGCTTGCTTTTATAACCTTTGTTATAACCACAGTACATGGGAACAAAAATTACTGGAAACATATTTTTTGGATGCCAGGTGTGCCAGTTCCGATGAAAATTTTTCTAGCTCCAATAGAGTTTATGGGAATTTTTATTAAGCCTATATCTCTAATGATTCGTCTTTTTGCGAATATAACAGCTGGGCATATAATTGTATTAAGTTTAATCTCTCTAATTTTTATTGCAAAGACGGTGTGGGTGTCGCCTGCATCTCTGTTCTTTGCAGTTTTTATAGGTCTTATTGAGGTTTTAGTAGTTGCCATACAGGCATATATATTTACCATGCTTTCAGCTCTGTATATTGGGGCGGCTATGGAAGAACACGAACATTAATTAATTTTTAAATATTTTTGACTATGAGTTTAGCATTAATTCAAGACGTAGTAAGTTACGTTCCTTTTGCAGCTATTGGAGCTGGTTTAGCAGCTATTGGTGCCGGTATCGGTATTGGTAAAATAGGTGGATCGGCAATGGACGCTATTGCGCGCCAGCCAGAAATGCAAGGGAAAATTCAGTCTTCTGCAATTGTATTGGTCGCCTTCGTTGAGGCGGTTGCACTTTTTGCGGTGGTTGCATCACTTATTGCGAAGTAAATAAGACTAGGCGCAACGGTTGGTTGCGCCAGTTTTTAGTTTAAGTATTAAGGATTTTAAAAAATATAGAAATGGATTTAGTTACTCCAGATGTTGGTTTATTGTTTTGGACATTTATTTCGTTTGCAGTTTTATTTTTTCTTCTGAAAAAATTTGCATGGAAGCCTATCGTTGGAACAGTAAATGACAGAGAAAAGTCAATTATAGAAGCGTTGGCATCTGCTGAAGCTGCAAAACTCGAAATGCAAAATCTTACTGCTGATAATGAGCGTATCTTAAAAGAAGCTCGTGCAGAAAGAGAAATGATGATGAAGGAGGCGCGTGAGATCAAAACAAAGATGATTGCTGATGCTAAGGACGAAGCAAAAGAATCTGCAGATAAAATGATCGTTCAGGCTCAAGCAGCTATAGAAAGTGAAAAGAAAGCGGCAGTAGCCGAATTAAAAAGTCAAGTAGCATCATTATCTATCGAAATTGCAGAAAAAGTAATGAGAAGCGAGCTTTCTGATGCAGGTAAGCAATTGAAGTTAGTCGAAGATATGTTGGGTAAAGCCACATTAAACTAATATAAAAATGAGTAGTAAAGCAGCAATACGTTACGCTAAAGCAGTATTACAACAAGCCAACGAGACGAAAGTAGCCGAGGTCATGTTTGGTGATATGAAATCTGTTCATGCTACTATACAAGGTAGTAAAGAGTTACGTTCTGTGCTAAAAAGTCCAGTTGTAAACACAAATGATAAAAAAGAGGCGTTGCTTTCTATCTTTGAGAATCAATCGAATACAACGAAACGTTTGATACAGGTTTTATTTGATAACAAAAGGATAGCATTACTAAGTGCTGTCGCATCTAGTTATATTGATCTATACAATGAATCAAAAGGTGTAAAAGCGGCCAAGGTTATTACGGCAGTAGCGCTTACAGACGCACTAGAGAAGAAAGTTTTAGATAAAGTAAAAGAACTAACTGGAAGTACTAGCGTGACCTTAAGCAAAGAAATTGACCCTGAAATAATTGGAGGTTTTATTCTTCGAGTAGGTGATTTACAATATAACGCGAGTATTGCAAATCAGTTAGGAAATATTAAAAGGGAATTTAGTAAGTCATTATAGTTCGAGCCATAAAGCTTTGGACAACAAGTATATATTTAAGTAAAAATTTTGTAATAGTAGACGTTCAGTGTTTAGTGTTTTATCTAAATCCTAACATCTAAAATCTAAAATAGAATGGCAGAAGTTAAACCAGCTGAAGTTTCAGCAATTTTAAAACAACAACTTTCAGGCTTTGAAGCAACGGCTTCATTAGACGAGGTTGGAACTGTATTAACTGTAGGGGATGGTATTGCTCGTGTATACGGACTTGCAAATGCACAATACGGAGAATTAGTTGAATTCGAAGGAGGTCTTGAGGGAATCGTTTTGAACCTTGAAGAAGATAATGTTGGAGTTGTATTGTTAGGACCTTCCAAAGAAATAAAAGAAGGAGCTACAGCAAAACGTACACAGCGTATTGCATCTCTTGAGGTTGGGGAAGGTATTGTCGGGCGTGTTGTAAATACGCTTGGTCTACCTATCGATGGAAAAGGACCTATATCTGGTAAAACTTATGAAATGCCATTGGAGCGTAAAGCGCCAGGAGTAATTTATAGAGAACCAGTTACAGAGCCGTTACAAACAGGAATCAAGTCTATTGACGCAATGATTCCAGTTGGTAGAGGTCAACGTGAGTTGGTTATTGGTGACCGTCAAACAGGAAAAACAACTGTTTGTATCGATACCATTCTAAACCAAAAAGAATTTTATGATGCTGGTGTACCAGTATATTGTATCTATGTTGCAATTGGTCAAAAAGCTTCTACTGTAGCGAATATAGCGAAGGTATTAGAAGAGAAAGGAGCTCTTGCGTATACTACAATTGTTGCTGCTAATGCATCAGATCCTGCGCCAATGCAGGTATATGCTCCTTTCGCAGGTGCTGCGATTGGTGAGTACTTTAGAGATACAGGTCGCCCTGCTCTAATTATTTATGATGATTTATCAAAGCAAGCGGTAGCGTATCGTGAGGTATCTTTATTATTACGTCGCCCACCGGGACGTGAAGCTTATCCTGGGGATGTATTTTACCTTCACTCTAGGTTGTTAGAGCGTTCGGCAAAAATAATCGCCGATGACGGTATTGCTAAAGAGATGAATGACCTTCCTGAAAGTATAAGACCTATTGTAAAAGGTGGTGGCTCGTTAACAGCACTTCCGATTATTGAAACACAAGCGGGAGATGTTTCGGCATATATTCCAACCAATGTGATTTCAATTACAGATGGACAAATTTTCTTAGACGGTGATTTATTTAATGCCGGTGTACGTCCTGCAATTAATGTAGGTATCTCAGTGTCTCGTGTAGGAGGTAATGCACAGATCAAATCGATGAAGAAGGTTGCTGGTACGTTGAAACTAGATCAAGCTCAGTATCGTGAATTAGAAGCATTTGCTAAGTTTGGATCTGATTTGGATGCGGCTACAATGAATGTAATCTCAAAAGGACAACGTAATGTTGAAATTTTGAAACAAGCTCAAAATGATCCTTTTACCGTTGAAGATCAGGTGGCGATTATCTATGCAGGTTCTAAGAACTTGTTGCGTGATGTGCCGGTTGTAAAAGTAAAAGAATTTGAAAGAGATTTCTTAGAGATGATGAACGCTAAGCATAAAGATACGTTAGACACGTTGAAGAGTGGGAAACTTACAGATGAGTCAATTGACGTTATCAGTACCGTGGCAGCTGATTTATCTGCGAAATACAAAGCTTAATTTAGATTCCTCTACAAGAGCGGAATGACAAAAATAAAGTATGGCAAACTTAAAAGAAATACGTAATAGAATTGCTTCGGTTGGATCAACCATGCAGATAACCAGTGCTATGAAAATGGTGTCGGCTGCAAGGTTGAAAAAAGCGCAGGATGCTATTACCGCAATGCGTCCTTATTCTGAAAAGCTTACTGAGCTATTACAAAACCTTAGTGCCACTTTAGATAGTGACACAGCAGGCGTATATTCAGAACAGCGTGAGGTGAACACTATATTAGTGGTAGCTATTACATCTAACCGTGGATTAGCAGGCGCTTTTAATAGTAACATTATTAAGCAGGCTCAACAACTGGCTAACGTCACTTATGCAGATAATAAAGTTGACTTTTTTACCATAGGTAAAAAAGGAAACGATATTCTTAAGAAATCAGGTAATGTCATCAAAAATAACATCGAAATATTTGATGATTTATCTTTTGAGGCTACGTCTGAGATCGCTGAAGAGTTGATGGATTTATATGCTAGTAATACGTATGATAGAATTGTAGTAGTCTATAACAATTTTAAAAATGCTGCAACTCAGTTTGTATTAACTGAGCAGTTTTTGCCAATTTTGCCTCCTAAAGTATCTGAGAAGGATGTAACGGCAGATTATATCTTTGAGCCATCAATGATAGAGATCGTAGACGGGTTAATTCCAAAGAGTTTAAAGACTCAATTGTTTAAATCCCTTCGTGATTCTGTAGCAAGTGAGCACGGAGCACGTATGACGGCAATGCATAAGGCAACAGACAACGCAACGGAGCTAAGAGACGCACTTAAACTACAATATAACAAAGCACGTCAAGCAGCAATAACGAATGAAATTCTTGAAATCGTTGGTGGAGCTGAGGCATTGGCTGGATAGTTTTTAAAGTTTAATATTTTTTAAAAGTCTTTCGAGTTTCGAGAGGCTTTTTTTATGGAATAGATTTTGCCTCACATCAATAAAATTGAGCAAGTTTATGAGAGTTAGAAGTTTACGAGTCGTTGTTTATCTTATGTTATGTGCTTCAGGCATGGTTGCTCAATCTAAAAAAGGAGATATGAGTTTATCAGTGACAGCGTCACCATTCCCAACCACTTACGGAGATAACGATGATTTTGGTGTTATAGGGTTGGCTGGGTTTGAGTTTTTTCTTTCTAACAGGGTTTCTCTAATGGGAAGTTTTTTTAGCTCGAACAATACAATAATTCGGAACGATAGCGGAGCAACAATTCGTTCTTATGGATTTATACCTTCCATACAATACTATTTTGTCAATAAGGAAGACTTCAATATTTTCGGTAATTTAGGGTATGGGTTTGGCTTTGAAGACCTAACGAGAGGAGTTATTCAAAATAGTGCCTTAACGGTTTTTAGTATTGGACCGGGGGTCAATTATAAGCTGCATGAGAAGTTGTTTTTGCGGCTGACCTTACCTTATTTTAACGCGAGGAATATTACTATAGATGAGAACGCAGCCAATGGAATTGCAGTGTTTTTAGGACTAGAATTTAAACTGTAATTTCGAAGTATGAAACAAATAAAACATTTTTTGTCATTTGTTGGTATGACGTTTCTTTTAGTTAGTTTTTCAAACTGTGGAGGTTCAAGGCAAGATAAAACTAATTCATTTGAAGATAAGCCACCATTCACTATTTCTCAAATATTTGCACAAGACTGGGTGGCTGGAGTTGCAGAAGGTGGTTACGGAACAAATGTTCATGTTATTTGTGATAAACTAAACGAAAACCTTAAAATAGAAACTATTTATTTTGCTAATAATATTCTTGTAGTAAGACGAGCAGTTAATAATCCGAAGGCTTTTGTAGGGTCATGCAAGACTGTTCCTGGGAGAGACATTATAATGGATAGCGATGTAGTAAAGGAAGCTCAAAACAGACCTAAACTTTCATTTCCGTTTGAATTAGGGAGGAACGAAGCCGTAATCAAATATAGTCTGGAAGGTAAAGCTATGTTTTTTAAAGTATCTGATGTTTTAATAAAACCGAAAATCACATATCCAACCGTAAATAAAGACTAAATTATATTTCAAAAAGAGAGGTTTAGCTGTTATTATATTTGCAAAGATTTCTTGGCGCTATTTAATATATGCTATTTCATTTTTACGGAAATGCACAAGGTCTTGTCCCACAATCTTAAATTCAATACTTTTACTCAATAAACCTACTTAGCATTGAGCGTTTTTAAAAAACTCTTTCAACAAACTTTTATTTATGGCTTGGCAACGGTATTACCGCGAGCTTTAGCTATTTTTTTGGTGCCGTTATACACCTCGGAGTTGACTACTTCAGCCTTTGGGGTCTATGCTACCTTGATGTCTTACCTTATTCTAGGGAATGTTCTACTTTCTTATGGAATGGAAACAGCATTCTTTCGATTTATTAATAAGGATGCTTCAAAAAAGGAAATTGTACAATCAACGGCTCTTACCTCTTTAACTGTTTCAACTTTGGTTTTTATTGCATT
>NZ_JBLIGN010000088.1:0-10112 GCF_047636915.1 Nonlabens sp.
GCTTTTCAACAGGTGAACGGATATGAAGACAACCTACATATTTCAAGCGGTGATGATATTTTCCTTTTAGAAAAACTCGCTGCAGAAGACGTCATGAAATGCCATTACCTTAAAAACCCGGAAGCGGTGGTGACTACATTCTCTAAAAAGTACTTAAAAGAGGTCATCCTTCAACGTGCCCGATGGGCACAAAAAGGAAGTGAGACCAAAAGCTTGCTCAACAAGCTCGTTAGTTTTCAGGTCTTACTCATGAGTTTGTTATTTGTTTGCAGTCCTATTTTATGGTATTTCTCGCTCCTTACCGACCAGATGCTGATAGGCATCCTTATTACCAAAGCATTTACTGATGTGATTGTACTGGTCATTGGAGATCAGTTTTTTGAGAATGTAAATTGGAAGTTTGTCGGTATAAATTTTTTGCTTTATCCATTTCTAGTCCTTTTGATAGCTCTCAAGAGTCTTTCAAAACCACAGTGGCAAGGAAGAGAAATTAATGCTTCAACGAGTCCACAGGACTAAATATGATGGGTAATTTATAGGTAGTAGCCACTGGCCTAGAACTTTTTATGGCGCTTTCTATAACAGGAAAGCTGTGAAGCCTGCTCTTGAGCAATGCATCCATTTGATCCTTATCGATAGCAGCCGCACTTTTAAATATGCTATCGTATTGAATGCGACCTTGTTTACTTACCGTAATCGATGCGTAAATGCTATCCTTTTTTTCTAATTGAATAGGTACAGCTCCTGATTTAAGTTTTTGATCAATGACCTCATGAAGGTTTTTATAAAAACAATCTGCTGTGGTGATCATTTCATCGCAAGCATCAAATAAGGGATAGCTATCTATAGCTGTCATGTCTAAATTTTCCAGATCTTTAATTGCACTTTTATTTGCCTGCTCTCTTTTTTGCTCTTCCGATAAGCAAGAAATGCACAAAGCAATGGCTACAATTGATAAAAAGACACCTCTTCTATTCATAAAGCTAATGTACGACCTTTCTATTTTTTGGGAGCTAGGAAGATCTCTTTACGCAAATCGTTTGCACGAGCATTTGCTAGGTCCTGAAAAGCACTTTCCGGGTATTGTTTTATAAATTCTTCGTAAAACTCCAGTTTCTTTGGCTTATCAGCATAATATTGATCTGCTGCTAGGGCATATTGATAGCCGATCAGATCGTTATCCGACTTTTCTTTTTTAGCTTTTTTAGTGGCATAAAAGGCATTTTTATAATCTTCTTGCCTCACGTAAATAGTCGCTAGCTGCAAGTATTCTTGATGCAATTCTGGCGTTTTAAAAGCTATGGAACGCTCTATATAATCTTGAGCAAGGTCCAGCTTTCCCAACTTTAAATACGCCTGTGACATGATAAAATGCACCTGTGAATTGCCTTCTTCATAATCTCGATTATACCACTCATAATTAGCTATTGCAAGCTGCCATTGTCGGTCGTTAAAGTATGACCAAGCTAAATTTTTACGATTAAAATCTGTATCGTTCCCCAGACTAAATAGCAATTCAAAATGCGCAATCGCTTTGTCGTATCGTTTTCCTCCTAAATAGGATTGAGCGATTAAACTATTCATTTTTATATCCTCAGGATAGATATTTAATCCAACTGTTGCGCTTTGAATAGCTTTGTAAAATTTACGGTTTTTAAGGAGCAACTTGACCAGCTCAATACGCGCTGCTCGATAAGATGTATTTAAGGATACCGCTTTCGCGAAAGCGGAGATAGCAGCAGCATCATTGTTTAAATCCTCATAAGCCTTACCCATATAATAGTGATAACTCGCGTTATCTGGCACCTCTGTAGTAAGCTTCAATAGCTTGTCAAAGGCAGTCACCGGATCGTTGTTCCCTAATGCGATGCGCGCATATTCAAATCGTGGCTGTAGACTAAGGCTGTCTCTTTTAAACCCTTGCTCATAAGAAGCAAGCGCCGCATAGACATCACCCATTTGAGTATACACACGGGCAATTTTGAATTCGCTTTCTGGGCCAACTTTATACCTCTCTATCGCTGCTTGATAGTTGCCTATCTGTAACAGGCTATCGGCAACCGATGTCTGTGCGATCATTTTAAAGGAACTCATGACGAGTATAAATAAAAAATAATTTTTCATTGTATAAAGTTAGGCACACTTATTGAAAAGATGTGTATATAAACAACTAATTATGAAATATCTTATATTCCTTTTTGCTCTCGCTATAACATTAACCGCTTGTGATGGACCACAAGGACCTCCAGGGTTCGATGGTGTTCATATAGCCGCAACATCATTTGAAACGACCGTAGATTTCTTTGCGCCAGATTATGAGGTGCTTATTGATTATCCTGCAACAGTAACTGTATTTCCTAATGACATGACTTTAGTATACCTTTTATGGGATGAAGTTCCTGGAAATAACGGCGGCACCGTAGATGTATGGAGACTTTTACCACAAGTTATTTACTCCGACTTTGGAGAATTCCAGTATAATTTTGATGCTACTAATGGTGATGCAAGAATATTTATCGATGCACCAGCCAGCACAAATTTAAACCTACTCTCAGCAGCTGATATTACAGCGCAAACTTTTAGAATAGTGATCCTACCCGTAGATTTACAAAGCACTACTATGGATTATTCAGATTACAATGCTGTTATGAGTCTAGCAGGTTTAACTACAGGAGATATTATTATAGAGTAATCAAGTTATGGATTTTTTGAAGAAGGCAGTTCCCTTAATTAGGACTGCCTTTTTTTATGCGTTTTTTTGTACGTTTTGTACGTTTTGTTCCAGCCATCGTGCCACACCATCTTCTTTGTGATGCGCCGTTAAGTATCCTGCAGCTTTTTTAACCACCTCTCTAGCGTTCTCCACAGCAACTCCATAACCTACAGCTGCCAGCATATCGGTATCGTTATAATTATCACCGAAGGCTGCTACATCTTTCATTTCAATTTCTGGAAACTTCAATTCCAGTAGTTTTCTCAATGCCACTTCCTTTGAAGTGCCTTTTGGCGTGATCTCGGTATAGGTGCTTTTAGATCTGTATGCATGTATTTTAGAGTTGAATAACTGTTCCACTTTGGCGAAAGCGGTATCCATAGCCAACTCCTCACCCATAAACATCATCTTGTGAGCGCCGCCTAGATCCTTAGTCTGCTCCAAGTAATCCAGCGTCACAGAAGTGTCTTGAACCGCAGGAGTCACTCTTGTATTATGCTCTTCTCGCAGTGCCCATTGATCCATTACAGGCACAAACCACTCGGTATTGCGGTAAAGCGCTACATGAAGGCCAAATTCCTGCCCTATACGGGTCAACGCCTTGATCTCCTCAAATGGAATCGTCAATTCGTATAAAACTTCCATCTTATGAAGAACGAGGGCGCCATTATAACATATCATGGGACTTTCTAAAATATGCAAGGCCTCTTGAAGGTAATACATGGCTTGCGGCATCCTGGCCGAAATCAATATTTTAGGAATATCTAACTTCCCCAATTCATCACAGGTACGATCAGATAAAAATCTATTTTTATCTAATAACGTACCGTCTATATCTGTAGCAAAAAGTTTTATCATCCTCCAAAGATAAATACTAACCACATCGCTTGCCGTATTCCTGATCAGTAATTCCACCAGCTTATCATTTGAACAAAAATAGAACTGGGAAATAGCTTTAATATCTCAGGTTCAGATAGTGGCTGATGTATTAATTGAAAACTTGAAAAATGATGCTTTTATTTTTAAAAAAAAGATAAAAAAGCCTTGTCTATTCATAAATGAAAAGTATATTTGCCACCGCTAACGCAGAAATGTGAAAGTTTAGTTCTATATGAACACGGTCTGGTAGTTCAGTTGGTTAGAATACATGCCTGTCACGCATGGGGTCGCGGGTTCGAGTCCCGTCCAGACCGCAATATTTCGATAGTCATTGAAATAAGCAATTCAAGTTGTGTGCCCTCAGAAATACATGAGGAATTTGAAGGTAATTTTTAATTACTTTTTGAGAAGCTTTTCCAAACGGAGAGGCTTTTTTGTTTTATAATAGTTGGCTTTTTGAATCTCTATGCCATCGATAGTCCAAAGGCAGTAGCTGGCTTCCAAAAAACCATTTTTTTTTTACATATGTGTTTTTATTTATGGCCTACTTAGAAGTGATTTCCTCTGCGTTACAACAGCATTTTAAAACTGACTTTCTGATCTAGTTTAAGGCCTCCTAAATCATCTTGAAGGCAAATGAGCACTGATATTCAAAGCATGTGGCTTTTCCCTTCTTATAGGATTTTCTTTCCCTTTTTCTACCTTAAGATTTTACACAGCAACTCCAGCTAAGACTGATAATTTTACCTTGATTAAGAAAATAAAACATCATTCTAAAAATTCTAGAAAAGCTATAGGATCAGATTGTGCTTAGAGATTAAAAAGTAAGGGGTTCCTTTAAAAAAGGAATTACAAGAAGGACTATGCATTTATGGCTTGATCAACAAGCCCTTATGGTCTACACTTAAAAAAAAACTGGACCGTCATTACAGATCAAAAAATAATCTACTCGCTAATTTTAGGCATTGCAGTGCCTGCGTTATTTTGTTTTAGAGAGTCTCTATTCTTTTAAATAAACCTTAGTTTTACCACAATTAAATAATCTTGAAAACCAACCGACTTTTCTTTATAGATGCCGTGCGTGCATTTGCTATCATTATGATGTTGCAAGGACATTTTATTGATACCCTACTTGCGCCAGAATACAGAAACATGAATAGTCTTGCTTTTAAACTTTGGAGCTACTTTAGAGGGATTACGGCCCCTACTTTTTTTACTATTTCTGGAATAGTCTTTACATACCTTTTAATGAAGTCCAAAAAGAAAGGACTGGCACCTGAGCGTATACGTAAAGGATTGATGCGAGGATTATTGCTCATCGCAATAGGCTATGGACTTAGAACGCCTATTTTAGAATGGCTTACGGGCACCTTCAGCAATTCCTTTTTAGCAGTTGATGTGTTACATTGTATAGGACTTTCGATCATAATTACTGTTGGCATTTATTATTTGACTTTTAAAAAATCTTTGATTTTTTCCATTCTTATGCTCTTAATAGGGATTTCTATATTCACTATGGAGCCTTGGTACAGAGAACTGGACACCACAGGAATCCCAATCATCTTTGCAAATTATCTGACCAAATCAAATGGTTCTGTTTTTACGATTTTACCGTGGATGGGCTATATGGCGATAGGAGCATTTATCGCTTCGTTATTTTACCGTTTTGTAGGCAGAGAAAAATTTAAGCCTGTTTTAGTTTCTGGATTTATGGTCGTGGGAACAGTATTGATTTATAATTCTTCCTATTTATTTATGAAGCTTTATTACACGACCGATGTCCTCCTTTTTAAACAAGTAGCTTACTACAATTACTTATTTACCCGATTAGGTAATGTACTGATATTACTGGGATTGTTTTATGCTCTAGAAAAGTTCTTAAAGAATCAAATGATATTTAAAATAGGTCAGAAAACACTTTCTATTTATGTCATTCATTTTGTAATTATCTATGGCAGCCTGACTGGACTGGGTTTATCACCATTCTTAGGGAGATCACTGAATCCTTATCAAGCTGCTGCAGGTGCTGTTCTTTTTATCATTATCGTTTGTTGGATCTCCTTATACGGGATCAAGACCAATGCCTTTATTTACAAAAAACTGCGCAACAAATTCAAAAAACTTAATGGCCTCAAGTCTTAAGAAAACCCTTTATAGGTGGATGAGCTAGAAGCTTTAGGAAGTGGACTAAACAAAGGGCTCTATTTAGATACTTATAAACGCATCTATCGCTTTTTTCCTTGTTGGCCTAATAGGATACTTATTTTTTGTAGTACCTTATAGGATGGCCATGTTCTGGTCCATCGTCTCTATTGTGCTTTCCGATTTTCGAAACTCGCAATTCCTTAATCCACACTCGATATTCAAACTATCTGTAACGGCACATGCCATACACAAAAAACCGCAGGTGATTTGCACTGCTTGGATTTTATATCGCAATTTGCGTAATGAATAGGCGGTTATACGTCAAACATATTTGATGTGTATTTAAAAACAACCAAATCCATGAGTGAACTAGAACTATCTGTAACAGATGCTGAAAATTTTATCTATTGCCTCGAGGTAGTTCCTGATACTGAAGCTTCTGAAACTACCGAAGTGGTTAAAATTCTTGAAGACATCGCTTTGAACCAAAATATAACCAGCATTTACAAAGCATGCGATACCTTAGAAGGCCTAGAAGAAAGCCTGAGCTATTTGCTATATGACGACCACAACTTTAAAGATTATGAAATCATATACCTTGTTTTACCAGGAGAAGCAAATAACATTCTTATCAACAATTACTATTACAGTATGGAAGAGATTGCAGAGCTTTTTGAGGGTAAATTAAACGGTAAAGTGATCCATTTTGCCAACAAAAAGATATTAGATCTAACAGGAGAGGAGTCTCAGTATTTTATGGACGTCACAGGCGCACGAGCCATTTCTGGCTATGGATATCCTTCAGAAAGTATGTCCAGCGCATTTACCATAGACCGCGTGTTTTTTAGTCTGTTTTATGAAAACGATGACATCAAGGAAGTCGTCGAGCGCATGTACGATAAACACAGTAAATTGTGTACGTTACTAGGTTTTAGACTGTATTATTAAATACTCATTAATCTTGCTAATGGCAGATATACTCAAGGCTACCAAAATAAACTAAGCACTCTGTTTTTTAAGTTTTAATCCTTAAAAAAAACGTGGTACTGATTATCAATAGACTTTTTACCTCCATCAACCCAACTCATACAAAGTACTTGTGAATGATACTGCTTCTGGAAAAGCGAGATAAAAATGCTTCCCATACAACACCCTTCCCGCAAACATTGCTTTGTGATTTCTAACCAAGTGCGGTCCCCTTTATGGATCCCAAGAGGGATGCCTAAAGAACCTCATATGTTAGCTAAAAGTGCGCTTTTAATTTATGTATTCACCGGGCACTTCTAAAAGTAACCCCTTCTGTTCATTTGATAATTTCCCTATCATTTAAGCCGATTCTTCTTCTAACCCCATAAAACTGGTGTTACAGGTCGTCAAACTTTGACTTCATGGTCGGGTTGCCGTGAGTCAATTTTTTTATAGTCAACTCCTCCGTTTTATTATTGGCCAGACGTAAATTATTTACCGAGGACAGCAAGGCATCCTTAGTTTTTTGAAGATGCGTCATCGTCTTATCGATCTCGTCTATGGCTACTTTAAACTGGCGGCTGGCCAAATCGTAATTTCTAGCAAATCCTGTTTTAAAATCATTTACTTTATCTTCAAAACTAGTGATGTCAATATTTTGATTTCTCATTACGTTAAGCTCTGCCTTGTATTCTAAGGCCTTCATACCTGCATTTCTAAGCAGTGTGATGATAGGAATAAAAAACTGAGGTCTTATGACAAACATCTTTTCGTACTTATAAGATACATCTACAATACCAGTGTTATAAAACTCATTATCCGACTCTAAAAGAGATACCAATACGGCATATTCACAAGCCTTATCCTTGCGGTCTTTATCCAGTTTTGCAAAGAAATCTTCGTTCTTTTTTTTAGTGGCCGTATGGTCGTTTTCGTTTTTCATCTCAAACATAACAGAAATGATTTCGTTGCCTTCCGCATCTGTTTCTTTATAAATGTAATCTCCTTTTGTACCTCCAGAAGCGTCGTTATCCTTTTCAAAATGTGCGTTTTGAAAAGCCGTAGCTCTGAGTTTATTGAATTCATTCTCACAATGCTGCTCCAGCGTCTCGCCTATCATCTTAGTAGATAGCTTTTGCTTGTAGTCTTTTAAACGGTCTATCTCTTCCTCCTTCAACTTTAGCGACTCCATCTTATGAGCGAGCTGGTTGTTGAACTGTTCCCTTAAGGACTTTTCTGAAAGCGCTGTTTGCGTTTCTATATTTTTTAAATCATTGATAAGTTGGTCCCTCTGTTTTTCAATTACCGCAGTTGCCTGAGAGACTTCCAGTTTTTTTGTCAACTCAGATTGGTCCACTTGAGATTGCAACTGTCTGATGGTAACTTCTTTTTTAGAAACCTCTTCCATTAAAGCCTCTTTGCTCTTGAGCTGCAACGCACCGATTTCTCTATCCTTATCTGACAGTTGTTTTTGCAACGCAGCTTCCACCTTAGAAGTAGCCAATTCTACGGCAGTGCGCTTCTCTCTTTCTGCCGCGTCTAGCCTGGTAGCAAGTTCCTGCTGGAATTGCTGGTCTCTTACCTGCTTTACAATGTCTGTGTAAACGCTTTCATCTACCTTAAACACTTCTTTACACTTGGGGCATTTTACGTTGTTGTCTTGGCTCATGAGTAGTTGTATTTTTTTTGTTATGACAAATTCCAGCAGGTCCTGTGGTGGAGGCTCCATTTTTGTACGGAGTCCATAAATATAGGAAATCAATTAACAGGTTTCGAGAATGCGCTATATAAATCTGAGAGTTTAGCGCAGTAGTATTTTCAACGTTGATGTAGAAAAGGGATGTTTATTTCCATACGTTATTCTTGGCTATCCATAATTTTCTATGACGATGTAGCCGTTTCTCTTGTAGCAGGGTGAACAAAATTTAAGTGGTAAATTTCATTTAAAGTTGGGTCTCAATTTACCCTGCTTTCTAAGCCTATCAATTATGCGCTTTCTAAATCAGGATTTTGATAGCTCTGAAATTGCCAATCGCGATCTTCGTAATGATCCACCCATAAAATTGGCTTTCCGTCCAACGTTTCTTTTGTCCTAAAAACTCCCTAGTTTAGTTCTTCGTAAAATTTAAAGTCTTTATTTCTGTCCAAAACCGGTTGTTTAAATTTCCAATTTTCGTCACACCCAATTTCCCAAGGATCTCTTCTTTCTTTATCAGTCCAAACTAATTGATAAGCTGGGAAGTCAAACTTATTGTCATATAACCTTAATAGTGTCAAGAGTTTTCTGTTCCTGACGGTTGGTCATTTTTTGTATACGGTTCGTCAAGAGGTTAATTAACCGAATTACTAAAGATATCTACCAAGAAAGGCCGCTTGGAATTTAGCACATAATCAATTTACCAGCAATTAATTTTATACGGTACATGAGGGCAGGATCTAATCTTTAAAACGCTTTAAAAAAGGTGGTCTCCTGTTTTCATGAGGCCTTAAGGTCTTGTTATACGCCTATTTTTTACCATACAAGTTGATAAGGGTTTTACTTATATTGGCAGGCCATACGGAAAGATGTGATTCGCTCTCAAATATTTGACTCCTTAATTCGATGTTTTTATAATCAGCATTTTCAAGAGATCTTTGTATCTTTTGCATTGCGGGAATAAATCTTGTCCCTTCATATTCAGCACAGGAAATAAAAATTTTAGTTTGCGGTATATCCCAAGTTTTATTTTCCCTGAATTGTGCAACGGCTTGGTTTAATAATTTATGATTGTCCCACCAAAATGAAGGGCTACTGATACCAAATCGAGTAAAATAGCCATCTGAATTTATCAAACAATACGCTGTAAAAAGCCCTCCAGCCGAATGTCCTGTAATACCTCTATCAGCATTGGTTTTATAATTTTTATCTACGAATGGGATTATTTCGGTTTTCATTGATTTAAGAAATTCAGCTGCGCCACCAGTTGTTAAAGATCCTTTTAAAATTGCATTTTTACCATAACTTGCGTCATTTTCCCAAACAGTATCTCTTGACGGCGTGTAGTCGTCAAATCTATCATTGTACCAAGAAAGAAAGTTAAGTCCCGAACCAATTCCTACGATGATTACATCTTCTATTTGGTTTCCCCAATCTAAAACCTCTCTTGTTCCTCTGGTTGTGGGAAAGGCATACTCACCGTCCAAAAAATACAAAACGGGATACGTAATGGTGTCTTTTGTTGAATAATTTTTAGGAAAAGAAATGTACAATTGATAATCTCTTCCCCTTATCTTGGAGTAAATGGTATGATCTGGCTCTGTTTTTCTGTCTTTTGGGGCTAACTTTTGACTAAATGCTATAGCACTAATTAAAAGTAACAGCACTGTGGTCATTATAAGTTTTAATGATTTTAAAATATCCATGTTTTTT
>NZ_JBLIGN010000089.1:0-10083 GCF_047636915.1 Nonlabens sp.
CGCCTTGCGCCTTGATAAATGTATAGGCCATTCCACCAGCAATGATCAGGTCGTCTACTTTAGTTAGAATGTTCTCAATTACGGTGATTTTTGAGGATACTTTTGCGCCTCCTAAGATAGCAACTAGCGGTCTTTCTGGGGTTTTTAAAACTTTATCCAAACTCACCATCTCCCGATTCATGAGCAGGCCGAAGCATTTTTCTTCAAAGAATTGAGCTATTACTGCGGTACTTGCATGGGCTCTGTGCGCAGTTCCAAAAGCGTCATTTATATAAACGTCACCCAACTGTGATAAGGCTTTTGCGAAAGAGGTATCCCCAGCGGTCTCTTCACTGTAGTATCTTAAATTTTCTAATAATAAAACTTCTCCTGGCTCTAAGTCATTGGCGGCCTTCTCAGCTAATTCTCCTTTGCAATCTTCCACAAATTGGACCTGAACACCTAAAATATCGCTGGCTTTTGCTATTACATGACTTAAGGAAAATTCTTCTTCTTTATTCTTAGGACGACCCAAATGTGACATTAATATCACAGAACCACCATGTTCTAATACATGAATAATAGTGTCTTTTGCCGCTTCTATTCTAGTCGCATCAGTCACTTTATAATTTTCATCGAGTGGCACATTAAAATCTACTCTAATTAGCGCTCTTTTATTCTCAAAATTAATTTGATCTATAGTCATTTTATGATATTCAAAGTTGATTAAAAACAAATATACTGGATATGTATTTATCCATGATGTTTATAATTGACTAAAAGAATAGGAAACGCTGCGCTGATGAACTATGGAAAACAGATGATTTGTATCAGATTAGATCTTTTAACAAATTTCTGAGATCGCAACACCCGCGGTCCTGCGTACTTTTCCCTACAGGGAAAACCTTGTTAGATAACCAAGGCGTGAGATGAATCTATGCCAATAATAGCATCTTCCATGGAGAAAAGGTAATAAATGAGTGTTTGCCATACATTAATTCAAGTAGGTAAACCCTTTGTCCTAAACTTTGAATAAGCTCCGTGATCAAGTACCAATAAAAAGAACACCAATCAAACATAATAGAAATTTCATGACCTGAAGGGATCAACTTATATTTGCAACATGCAATATCAAGAAGTTTTAGGACTGGACCATATTAAAAAGCACCTGCAATCTACTGTTCAAAATGGTCGTATAGCCCATGCACAACTTTTTGTTGGGCCTACTGGAAGCGGTGTTTTACCGCTTGCTATTGCTTATGCAAGAGCTATTCTATGCGGTACCGATAATGATAGCTGTCATGCGCAACTCGATAATCTGGCGCATCCAGATTTACATTTTTCTTTCCCCATGCCTTCATCTGCTGGAAGTAGCAGTACCAAGGCAACTTCAGATATGTTTTTAAAAGAATGGCGAGCTTTTCTACTTTCTAACCCTTACGGAAGCTTACCAGACTGGTACAAAGCCATAGATATTGAAAAAAAGAATGCTGAAATACGTGTTGCCGAAGCGCAGCTCATCATGAAAAAACTAAGTCTTAAATCTTATGAAGGCGGTTTTAAAATCCTTATCGTTTGGGGTGCTGATAAAATGAACACCGAAGCAGCAAATAAATTATTAAAACTGATAGAAGAGCCACCCGCAAAAACTATCATCCTTCTAGTAGCAGAGTCTGACGATCAAATTATAAATACCATCAAGTCCAGATGTCAAGTCATCACTATTCCTAAACTTAATACGGCAGTCATTGCTAAAGGCTTACAAAAAAATATGCAGTTAACTGAATATCAGTGTTATAGTATCGCTAGACAGGCTGATGGAGATTACAGAAAAGCAGTTCAATTTTCACAAAATAGTGCCGAAGATATACAGTTCGAGCAATGGTTTGTGCAATGGGTAAGGACCGCTTTTGTTGCAAAGACAAAAATGACAGCGGTCAATGATCTTATAGAGTGGGCAACTGCCATAGCAAGTGTGAACCGCGAGACACAAATTAGGTTTCTAAACTACTGCATGGAATTCTTTAGACAAGCCATGTTAAAAAACTATAAAGCAGAAACGGCTGTATATCTTTCGCCTCAAAGTGGTTTTGAATTGGGTAAATTTGCTCCTTTTGTAGATGGGAATAGAATGATGGAAGTTCAAAAGGAACTTCAAGATGCGATTTATCATATAGAGCGTAATGCAAATGGTAAAATCGTTCTTACCGATTTAAGTATAGGAATGACTCGTATTCTTCATTCTAAAAATTGAGCCCTTTTAATTTTTCTTACAGGTTTAGTTGTTTTACCTAAAATTATTAAAAGGCAATTGTTATAAGTAAACTTTTTAATTCATGATTCTTACCTACTCCGGTGTTGTGCTTATTCTTATTTTTTTATTCGTGACTTATTTGATGTCTGCTTATGAAAAACTATTTGCATGGAACATTACAGTTGCTCATTATTGCCATATGTATCGAAGTGTTTTTTCTTCTGCTATTGTGAAGATGAGTATCCTTATCATTTCAGGTTTAGAAATTACCACCTGTGTTTTAATAAGCATCGCATTATATGATATTATGGCTGTTCCAAGTTTATGGTATGCTTCCTATGCATTTATGCTTTCGGGCTTTCTTATTATTATTTTATTATTCGGTTTAAGAATTGTAAAGGATTATGCTGGATCTTCAGGACTGGGAATATATTTTCTAATAAGTATGCTAGGGCTATTCTGGTCACAATTTATATAATCTATGATAAAAGCGCCTTTAATCAATGAAACTTATTAAAAACGGGTTGAAATAAAGCGCTTGGAACCACTTTCTGAAAGCTACCGGCTTCTAGGTTGTTTTACTAAAAAAGCGCTTTTAAATTGTTTTAAAAGCGCTTTTTTAAGACATAAGTGATGGAACTGGGTTCTTTAGTAAAGATTGCCATGAAATTGGATAGCAAACCGACTAATATTCCTGTAACAAAAGGAAACATCGATTTCTTATATCTAGAAGATAAAATAGAAACATAAAAGCTATCAAACCACATGGGCTTCATTTTTATGATTTCAAACTCTTTATCAAATAAATTTTTAACGGCCTTTTTATTAAAATGAAATAAGTGCCGTGGCACATCAAAACCCGCCCAATACATTCCGTAAAATATAGCGTCGTAGGATTTATAATTAGGTAAGGCCAGAATTAAAACACCTTGAGGTTTTAATAATTTCAGGATTTCTTGTTTCTGCTTTTCTACATCGGGAACATGTTCTAACACATGATACATAGAAATAAGCTCAAAACCATGTGCTTCAAAAGGCTCTAGATTTACTTGTAATTCAATTCCTTTCTCCAAAGCCACCTGTCTTGCTTTTGCATTAGGTTCACAGCCTACTGTATCGATCCCTTGTTTTTTTAAAGCTCGAACCAAGTCACCCACTCCAGCTCCTATATCCAAAACTTTTCCTTTTAAAGCAAACTTCTCTATAAGAGACGTCTTAGACTTGAGATTAAACACTTTGGCAAAATTATAGAAACGGGCAAATAAAGAAACTGACGTATCATCATGCGAAAGATACTCTTCACTCTCATAATACCTGTCCAACTCTTCTGGTTGCGGAATGGTTTTTATTAATTCTGTTGCAGGATCAATATATAACTCAAACTTTTCTTGTGTAAGAAAGTAATCTTTAAGAGTGAGGAACTGTTTTGAGAAATTCAAATTTATAAATTGTTTCACGTGAAACTATCGGCCCATATGCACCAAGAGCACAGAAATATCGCTTGGCGAAACTCCAGAAATACGACTTGCTTGTGAAACAGTCACCGGTTGAATTTTTGTAAGCTTTTCCACCGCCTCATAAGAAAGTGACTTGATACTTTTAAAATCGTAATGAGCAGGAATCTTAACGTTTTCTAGTCTATTAAGTTTATCTGCGTTATCTTTTTCCTTAGCGATATATCCCTCATATTTTACATGTACTTCCACTTGCTCCAATATATCATCATTGAGATCATTTTCCTCTAAATATACCTTTACCTGCGAGATGGTTTTTATGGCCTCCAAGTCAATTTGAGGTCTTGAAAAGACTTTAAATAACTTATCATTTTGAGTAACCACTTTACTGCCTTTAGCTACTAAAAGAGTGTTCATCTCATTAAATTCATAACTGGTGTCCCGTAAAAACTGAACCATTTTCTCTGATTCCCTCTTTTTATGGTCTACCCTTTTTAATGCTTCGTCTGTAACTATTCCTAACTCTACAGCACGTGGAGTTAACCTTAAATCGGCATTATCTTGTCTAAGAAGGGTTCTGTATTCTGCACGTGACGTAAACATTCTATAGGGTTCATCCGTTCCCTTAGTAATCAGATCATCCACAAGGACTCCTATATAAGCTTCATCTCTTCGGAGTATAAAAGCCTCTTCATCTCTTATTTTACGTACCGCATTAATTCCTGCCATCAGGCCTTGTGAAGCAGCTTCTTCATAACCTGTTGTTCCATTTATTTGTCCTGCAAAGTATAGGTTACTCACTAACTTAGTTTCTAAGGTATGCTTTAACTGAGTAGGCGGAAAATAATCATACTCAATTGCGTAACCAGGCCTGAAGAATTTTACCTTTTCAAAACCAGCAACAGACCTCAAAGCCTTAAACTGTATATCTTCTGGCAGAGAAGTGCTAAAACCGTTTACATATACCTCGCATGTATTCCAGCCCTCAGGCTCTACAAAAATTTGATGCCTGTCTTTATCTGCAAAACGCTCAATCTTATCTTCAATACTGGGGCAATACCTTGGTCCTACAGACTTAATTCTACCGTTGAACATAGGAGACCTGTCGAAACCTTCCTTAAGTATATTGTGAACCTCGGGGCTTGTATAGGTCATGTGACAATCCCGTTGCTGTTTCAACGAGCTCGTTAGATTGCTATAACTGAATTTTGACGTTATCGCATCACCAGGTTGCGGCTCCATTACGCTATAATCTAGAGACCTTCCGTCCACACGAGGCGGCGTTCCTGTTTTCATTCTACCTGCTTCAAAACCCAAGTCTACTAATTGTCCTGTGATTCCAGTTGACGCTCTTTCACCAGCTCGCCCACCACCGAAATTTTTATCGCCTATATGAATCAAACCGTTTAAAAAAGTACCGTTTGTTAATACTACAGCTTTTGCACGTATTTCAATTCCTAAGGCCGTACGCACACCCACCACTTTTTCTCCCTCGACTATTAAGCCGAGAACCATTTCCTGATAAAAGTCTAACAGTGGTATCGCTTCTAATTGCAGTCTCCATTCCTCCGAAAATCGCATCCTATCATTCTGTGTTCTCGGTGACCACATAGCAGGTCCCTTAGACTGATTCAACATCTTAAATTGTATAGCGCTTTTATCGGAAACAATACCGCTCAATCCGCCCAAAGCGTCAATTTCCCTTAAAATTTGACCCTTTGCAATTCCGCCCATGGCCGGATTACAACTCATCTGGCCTATAGTTTCTAAATTCATGGTAACAAGCAAAGTCCTTGAACCCATGTTTGCTGCTACTGCTGCAGCTTCACTACCTGCGTGGCCTGCACCAACCACTACTACGTCGTATTCTTTATCAAACATTGTTTATTGTTTCACGTGAAACATCCCGATTTTTTCATTCTCTTTATCCCGCATCACTTGCGTTTCTAAATCACTCTTATCCCCATAACCACAAAGATGTAATACACCATGTGCCATGACACGCTGTAATTCATTTGTCTCGCTTACACTGAATCTACCCGCATTTTCTTTTACCCTTTCTGTACTGATATAGATCTCCCCGTTGATCAATCCGTTTTCAGAATAATCAAACGTAATGATATCCGTATACGTATCATGATTCAGATGATTCTGATTGATCTTAAGCAGAAATTCATCAGAACAAAAAACAACGCTTAATTCGCCTATTGTTTTGTTCTCTGAAAACGCCATAAGCTCCATCCATTTGGAATAGACAACCTCATCTAAAGGTGTAAAATTATTTTGATAACTTAATTCAATCATTAGCTTTAAAATACTCCTTTACCTCCATGCGATATTTGGGCTGCAAAGGTAAGACTTGTCTATTTAAAATCTCCTTGTTATTGAAGTACTTAGCAGCATCAGGATATTTAGCATCCGTTGTATTATTAAAATCGCGAAGGTTGCTGCGCGCCTCTCGTTGATTCTCTTCCCCTTGCTCTAGACCAGCGTCCTTTAATTTTAATAAATCGTGTTGAATATCCATCATGCGTTGTCGTACTTCTCTATTGAACCCTTGATCTAGCAACTTGCGTTCTACCGATTTCATCTTCTCTGTGATATCTCCCACTTTTTCTTCCAAGCCTTCCCGACCTATCATGTCCTCTAATTCCCCACGTAATTCTTGCTGCTTTTTATATATATCATATATGCGTTTTGCCTCTTCCTCACTCTCTCGATAACTTAGATTTTCCCCATCTTCCCCACCAGAACCACTACCACTTCCTGAACCACTTTCTCCATTTATTCCATCTGTCCCTTGTCCGTCTCCTCTGCCTTCGCCATCACTGTCAACTTCGCCTTTACCATTTTCTCCCGACTTCCCTGACTCACCACCTTCACCTGACTCGCCCGCGTCTCCTTCCTTACCCTCTTTGCCTTCCTTTCCAGGCTTTTTCCCTTCGCCTGACTTGGCTAGACTTTCTTGCTTTTTAATGATGTTAGGCAATTGAAATCCTTGTCCAGTCTCCCCGTCTTTACCACTTCCTGGAATAGGTATACTATTATTCATAGCATCCAGTGTATTGCTCAACATGTCAGCAAGCGTATTTGCACCTTTTAACACAAACTGCTGAGACACCTGACCCTGCTGCATCTCGAACTCTGCTATTTGTTCTAGGGACTTTTCTAGATAATAGTAAACATCCGTAACCTCTTTGTTCACCTCCTGACCGATTTTAGGGTTGCGAGTTGCAAGAGCGAACAAACTGTCATCCACATGCTCAAATGCTCCTTCTAATTCTTTTTGCATCTTGAGCTTCTTTCCTAGATTAGAACTTAACCGACTCATTTCCTTTGTTGACTCCATCAAGTCCTCCTCTTTTTTGGAGAACACTATTAAATTATCCAGTATCTGTCGTAAACTTTCTGAGTCCTCCTTCATAGCCTCCTGAGACATAGCAGACATCTGTGCTGACATGGAAGCAGCTTGCTTCTGCATCTTTTCTGAAGCACTTTTTTGTTTTTTTTGAGCCTGTGGTGTTTTCGACTTCTCTAAATCATTACTGGATTGTTTCTGCTCCTCTTTGATTTCTTTAGATTCCTCGGGTTCAAACTCCATTGGCATAGGTTCTTTTAGTCCATCATTTTCATCTTCTAATTCTTTAAGTTCCTCTTCCCAATTTTTGTATTCTTCATTCAGCTTATCTTGATCCTCTTTTTTATTTTTGGTGCCAATTTTATCAGATTGATCCTTTTGTTTTTGGGCCATCTTTTCTAATTCTTTTCCTAACTGCTCAAATTTTTGCTGGACGTAATACCTCTTTGTGAGTTCTAACAACTGCTCCAAATTCCTCTTTTGTTTTTTAGAATTGTTTTTTGCCTTATCCATCTTTTCTTTCAGTTCTTCAGGCTCTAATTTATCCTGATACTCCTGTAGCTCTTTGAGAAGTTCTTCATTCTTCTTCAATTCCTCAGCACTCTTTTGCATGCGGTCTTCTAATAACTCCTTCATAGAATCTTCCTGAGGATTAGATTTTTGAAGATTTTCCTTTAGCTTTTCCAGTTCTTGACGCATCTTCTGTTCCTGCTTTTGCTGGTTCTTTAAGGCTTGTTTAAGCTTTCGCTTGTCATTAAAACTGCGTTCCTTTTTTTGCAATTGCTCCTTAGATAACTCGTCTAATTTTTCTTGTTGTTTTGCTTGGTCCTCCAAGGCTTCCTCTAGATTAGATACCGATTCCTTTTGCTTAGACAGTAGTTGATCTTCTGATTCATCATTAGATAGTTTGCGATACGTAAAAACCTCTGATTTAGAAGATTTATAGTTGTTAACCGCATCATTATCAATTACTTCGAAGTAATATTCATAGCTATTTCCTGCCTTCAAGGGTAGGTTACCTGGAAAAGTGAATAAAAACTGATCGAAAGTCCCCAGATTAGAACCAAGATCATATCTTTTAGTTTTAAGAACCTCTTCTGATGGGTAAACCACCAATTGCATCTTTCGGATTCCATAATCGTCTGAAACTTGTCCTTTAAAATGCCTCACCTCAGAATCTATGGAATCCTTTTTCATTTTCAAATCTAATTCAGGATATTCATCTTTTACAACCTCGATTTTAAACTGAAGTATTTCGTAATCTTTGATGTTCTCATTAGAGGTTGCTATGGAATATTTAAAAGGATGTAATACCGCTTTCGCGAAAACGAAGCTACCATCCTTCCCTTGGAACGAGTTTCTATCATCCGCGCTGATAAAGTCTACTTGAGTTGTTTTTGAGGTATTCAACTTCCATATGATATTTGTTCCTTGTGGAACAATGGCGTTTCCAGTACTTACCAATTTATCATCCTGCTTTCCTGTATGTGTTGGGTAATCTAAAAACAGTTCCAACCCATTTAAAATTGGAACGTGATTCACTGCGAGTAAAAATTTATTACTCCTAACCTCGTTTGCAGATAAATAAAACTCTGTGGGCTCTAAGGGTTTGGAAAATATAAAACTAAATTTACTTGGGGACTCCTGCGTTAAAAAATACGTCTGATCATTAAAATTAATACTGGCATTTTCTGGAAGTTTGCGACCACTTACCTCTACGTTCAGTTTAAAATCACGACGCTGCAAGGTGTTGAGATCTGCATTGAGGATAGTGAAATTGAAGGGCGCTGGTGGTAGGTACTCATTGTTGTAATCTGCGACACGTTTTGCACTGTCTGTTAATACTTCATTATTCCCAGTGAATAGTAATCCCGCTATAATGACCAATGGAATGGCTAAATAGGGTAAAAACTTTTTATTCCTTTTGTAATCTATTGCAAGCGTAAAAGGAATGGGTTTAAGGTGTTCACTCTTTTGATTGATGCTTGCCCAAGTAAGCTCATCATCTCCTCCGTTTTTATGAAGCTGTAGGACGTTAATTAACTTATCAGAAACTTCAGGAAAATGAATTCCTATGATGGTGCTGGCATCTCTAAAATTAATACCCCGAAATAGTTGGAGCAAACGCGCAAGAGGAACTCCCACAAAGCGAACTAATAGAAATAATTCTATAACAATGAACATTCCGAAAAGGATCGTTCTTCCCAAAGGATTGAGCCATAAAAAATATTCAATAACTACCGTAAATAAAAAGTAAAGCAATCCGAGAGCCATGAATAGAATCACACCGCGTATTAGTGCGTTGCAGTAATATTTACTGATAAACCGTTTGAGCTTCTGCTCTATAATTTCAAAGTTTGTCATTTTCTATGTTGTCGTGTACTTATCGTAAATATAACGGATTAGAACGACCTTTATGTTAGTAGGAACACCAGCCATTAAAAATGAGGGCAAAGCCATAAAAAAAGTTAAAACAAGTCACTTTTTTTAAGTAATATTTAACTTTTATAGGTGTGTTTTATAGGTGCCCAATTCGACAGCGTTAACGGCAAAAGACTGAGAAAAATGGAAATAGAGCTCTAAGATGTAACTTTGCCCTATTCTGGATTATCTTAATTTGATGTGATGTTTTTTAGAAACTACAAATTCAATAGTTGGCTTATGATATAACAGTTTAAAACAAAACTTAAGACTATAATCGCAGCACTATGGAATTCGACATTAAAATAAAAAGTTACTAACTGATGTTATAGTTGCGTGCGGTTTTGGGTCGCTACCCATCAAGGGAAGAAAAATGATCATTTTTGATTCCAATTGTGACCCCGTAAAGTTAGGCTGTACTTATTTAAATAGAAACCAATTGATTCTTAATGTAGTTAGGAAGAAGTATAATTTCTAGGAGATACTTATAATAATACAAACAACGAAGACAATAGGCTTTAACCTAATCATTACGAAGATCAGGAAAAGATTTTCACTTCACAACAGCATCACACCATGGTTTTACCAAAATAAAAACAATCCTGTTTTTCCAAAAG
>NZ_JBLIGN010000090.1:0-9993 GCF_047636915.1 Nonlabens sp.
GATTGCAGTTCAATTTCAGCAAGGAGGAGTCCGTTGTTTTCTCCGTGGAAAATGTCTATTTCCCAAATGTGGTTTTCTATGATGATTTCGTATCTGGTTTTATCAATAACGCCAGGCAAACATAGTTTTAGAAGTTCTTGTGCTTCTTGAAGGTCTATTTCTTTTTCCCATTCATAACGAGAAAGACCGCTGTCGTTAGATTTCCCTTTAATAGTTATAAATCCTTTTTCTCCTTTGATGCGTGCACGTACCGTTCTTTCTTTATCAGTAGATAAATACCCCTGCGTGATGCGTATTCCTGTTTTTCCTTTAAGGAAATCAGTGTTTTTAATCAGAAATTTACATTCTATTTCGGTCATGGGAGATTTAGATATTGCGCAAGATATGAATTTGTTTGGATGGTCATCCCAGAAAATATCGTGTTTTGTAGCTTCAATTAATTCTTAAAATCATGTTTCAAATGTGTCTGGGATCTGTTAGTAATGCCGTAGAGCTTTTAGGACTTGACATACCAACTATTTATGTTGGCATTGCCTAAATCTACTCCATAATTTAGGGTTTATAATAGCTTTCAATGGGTTATAGCATCGCTTTACCTTTCCGACCAAATTTCTGTAAGCTTCAATTTGTCCACCTTTTCATTCCAGAAATTTGTCTTAACAAATTATCAGGGAATAGGGAAAGGTGCTTTACAGGTCAGCTGTTTTTTACTGCGACAGAGAACTGCGACTGCCGACTTCGATAAGCTCATCACTTTCAATTCTAGATTTCTCATAACCATGTACCGCCATATAAATCATAGCACTCGCAATAGTTTCTGGTTCTATAGTACGGTACTTTTTAAGGGAACCAAAAAATAGTGGGTCTATGAGTTTTTGAATTTTTTTCCAAAGACTTTCAAAGTGTCTTTTTTCATCTCGTTTGCCTCCTATAAGTGATGGTTGGACAAAATAGTTTTCTTTAAATCCCAAAGCCTCTAGATCTCGCTCCATCTCTCCTTTACCTCGATTATAAGAGAATTTACTATCTGGGTCTGCCCCTATAGCGGAAACAACGATGATTTTATGGACTCCATTTGCTTTGGCTACTGTAGCCACTTCCAGCGGTAAATCATGTTCAATTCTGTAATACTCCTTTTTATCTGGTGTTTTTGCCTGTGTAGTTCCCGTACATATATAAAGATGGTCTCCTTTGAGATATTCCATATAGGTAATAGGATCAAATAAATCAGCAAGGTGATTAACGTGTTTTGGGTGTGTGTTTTGTATCTGCTTTCGCGAAAGCGTAACTACTTTATCATAGCTCGCATCTTCCAGCAGTTGAGAGCGTAAAATGGTTCCTGTTAGGCCAGTGGCGCCTATAATTAGTGCAGTAAAATTCATGGAGGTAAGTATGTTAACAGATAAGGTTTTCTTAGCTAAAGGTAGTAATTTTGAAACATGCACGAACTAGCAGATCGAAAAATAATTCATGTGGACATGGATGCGTTCTATGCCTCTGTTGAGCAGCATGATGATCCAGACTTAAGAGGGAAACCTATTGCGGTAGGTGGTGGTAGTGATCGAGGCGTTGTTGCGGCTGCTAGCTATGAAGCTCGTAAATATGGTGTGCGCAGTGCGATGGCCAGCGTTACAGCAAAAAGATTGTGTCCAGACCTTATTTTTGTAAAGAGCAGATTTGACAGGTATCGAGAGGTATCTGTACAGATAAGAGAGATTTTCCAGGACTACACAGACTTAGTAGAGCCTTTATCACTAGATGAGGCGTATCTGGATGTAACCGAGAATAAATACAACTTTCCTAGTGCTACGATTATTGCTTATGAGATTAGAAGGCGCATTTATGAAGTTACCGGTATAACTGCAAGTGCTGGGATATCAGTCAATAAGTTTATAGCCAAAATAGCCAGTGATTACAACAAGCCCAACGGTCAGAAAACTATTTTACCAGAAGAGATCCTTCTTTTTCTAGAAGAACTGGACATCCGTAAGTTTCATGGAATAGGAAAAGTTACCGCTGAGAAGATGTATCAATTTGGTATTTTCAATGGTAAGGATCTTAAAGCAAAGTCTCTAGACTTTCTTACAGAGAATTTTGGTAAAAGTGGAGCACATTATTATAAAATTGTACGTGGGATCCATAAAAGTCCGGTAAAAGCAGATCGAATCAGAAAATCTCTTGGTGCAGAACGCACATTTTCTGAAAATATATCAAGTGAAATTTTTATGAAAGAGCGTCTTATTCAAATAGCTGAGGAGATTGAAAAACGCATTTCAAAAACAAATGTTGCTGGTAAAACAGTAACGCTTAAAATTAAATACCGCGATTTTAAAACGCAAACTAGAAGCAAGACATTGCCTTACTTCATACGAGATAAAGAAACCATTTTGAATACAGCTGTTGCGCTTATGGAACAAGAAGGTTTTCGGGAAAGTGTACGCCTGCTTGGGATTACACTAAGTAATTTGAATACGGTTAAAGAGGAAGAGGTAGATTTTGTTGAAGTTCAGCTGGGATTTGCGTTCTAAAACATTAACTTTTGAGTCTGTTTTTTTTGAATAACTTTGAAATCTATGAGTTTACAAGATTCGCAATTCACTATTATACACAATGAACTTAAAACTACTCCATTGTTATGTTGGGATATAGTTAAATTGTTGCTGTGGGATATGGAGCCTAATATTTTTAACGATTTGGATAAAATCGCGGTTGAAAATAATTGGCATTTTAATTATTTTATGGATAGTTACAGTCATTTTGACGGCTACAGCATCGTACTAGTTGACCTTAAGTTAAATATCTGTGCAGCTTCTTCTAATATTGAAGAAATGACTGGCTATAAGCAAGAAGAGGTGATAGGTCAGACGCCTAGCTTTCTTCAAGGAGAGGAGACTAACGTAAATTGTAAGTATTTGTTGAAAATAGCAATTGATCAAGAGGTTCCTTTTCACAGCAGGTTGGTAAATTATGATAGAGATGGAAATCTATACGGTTGTGAAATCCATGCTTTTCCTATATACAATGGTTCAGGTAAATTATCTCATTACATTGCTTTTGAGCAAATTTACTCTCTATAATCCTAAATGATAAAAACCGTTTGTTTTTCAACAAACGGTTTGCAAATAAATTGTATACCATCGAATTAACCGGTGTTACTCCACTTCAGATACTCTTAATGTATTTACCATTCCTTTATTTGCAACTGGCATAGATACCAGGTTAATTAAGAAATCTCCTTTTTCCACGAAGCCTTTTTCTTTTGCAAATTTATTTACATCTTCTACAGTTTCATCTGTACTCACAAAGCGGTCATAGAAAAAAGCTTTTACGCCCCAAAGCAAACTTAATTGTGTTAAAATACGTTCATTACTAGTAAAGGTAAGAATGTGTGCAGCTGGTCTCCATGCGCTTATTTGGAAAGCGGTGTATCCAGAATTCGTCATGGTGGTAATAGCTTTTGCATTCATTTCATCTGCTATTTTTGCTGCGTGGTGACAGACTGATTTTGTGATGTACCTTTTTGTTTTAATATGCGGCGCAGAATGTGGCACTTTGATTAAATCGCTGTTTTCAACGGCTCTACAAATACTAGACATCTTCTCAATTACTTGCACGGGATACTTACCCACAGAAGTTTCTCCAGATAGCATAACTGCATCTGCTCCATCCATTACAGAGTTAGCCACGTCATTCACTTCAGCCCTTGTAGGAGTTAAACTTGTAATCATTGTTTCCATCATTTGCGTAGCAATAATAACAGGAATACGTGCTTTTTTTGCTTTGAGAACTAAGGTCTTTTGTATCAATGGTACTTCATGTGCAGGAATTTCCACACCTAAATCTCCACGAGCCACCATTAATCCGTCACAATACGCAATGATTTTATCGATATTCTCAACGGCTTCTGGCTTTTCGATTTTAGCAATGATGGGAATTTTGTACTCTGAGTGCTCTTTAATCAACTCTTGTAATTCCATTAAATCGCGGCTGTGACGTACAAATGATAACGCCATCCAGTCCACTTGAAGTTCACAAGCAAATATGGCGTCTACCACATCTTTTTCAGTAAGTGCAGGAAGGGAAATATCTGTTTGAGGCAAGTTGACACCTTTTTTAGATCTTAAAGGACCGCCTTGAATTACCTTAGTAACCACATCTTTTACTCCGTCCGTCGATAGGACTTCAAACATGAGTTTACCATCATCAAGAAGGATGAGTTCACCTGCTTTTACATCCCGAGGAAAATGCTCATAGTTCATATAAACACGTTCAGCAGTTCCTTTAAAAGGTTTTCCAGTGGAAATGGTAATGTGATCCCCAGGATGCACAACTACTTCGTCTTTCATGACGCCTACACGTAGTTTAGGGCCTTGAAGATCGCCTAAAATACCAGTAGCATAGCCGTGTTCTTTATTTATGTCTCGAATCATCTGTACTCGTTCTCGCACATCTTCATGATCTGCATGGGAGAAATTGATTCTGAATACGTTTACGCCAGCTTTCATCATGTCCAGTAAGACTTCTTTAGTAGAAGTTGCTGGTCCTAATGTTGCGACGATTTTAGTTTTTTTAGTGTTTGGCATTACTCAAATATTAAATAATCAGGTTGTTTTATTTTAAAAGTATCTAATTGATAGACGCTTATGACTTGAGGGATTTCCCCAAGGGTATTTAGTAATTTTTTAAGCGGAAAATAATTTTCGTCTTTTTCAACTTTTAGCAAGAAATCGACGGTTGCATACTCTTTTATCAGTACCGTTTTCACATCAGAAGACTCTTCATTATTAAAGAGACCTTGTGATGTTGTTTTTAGATTTGAAATACCCCAACATTTATTTGGTATCAAATAGAAAGCGGCATTTTGTTCTTGATCAAAATGTTTATACACCGGATAATTTGCCGTGTAGGTGTGTTGCAACACATCTTGATCTTCCTTTGTTCTTTTAAAATTTAAATGCAAATGCTTGTTTATCAAGTATGCCATTCTATAGGATTCTATGGTAGAATGTATAGCCATTAATATATAAGGCTCTTCTTCTAATTCCCAATCCATTAATTTGTGAACGGCCATTTATAAAAAAGTTTAATCTGGCTAAGTTAAGAAGACTAGAATTATTTTACTGTGCATTAATTTTAAATACAGGTTAATAATTACGAAAACGATAGTAGTTTATGTAGTTTTTTAATAATATGATAGGATAGGCCCCTATTTTTATGCCGCTTTTTTAGATGTTAAAAAGAAACATAGAGAGGTATACACATCAAAGGTGCTATCCGATTGTAAATATGGGGTTAAAACTTATCTTGTAAAGCAAAGAAAGCTCGTTTACTAGCTTTTTCTTCTGCTTTTTTCTTAGAGGTAGCCCTAGCTTTTGCTATGATGCGTTGATCAATGGTTAGTTTTACTGCAAAGTGACGTACGTCATCTGCTCCTGTATCTTCGTAAGTGTTGTAATCAAATTTCTTTTTGTGTTTTTGGCACCATTCAATAAGTAGACTTTTATAAGAAATAACTTTTCCTTCCAGTTTTTCGAGATCTACGTAGGGATCTATAACTTTTTTACAAATAAAATGTTTACAAACGCTATAACCGCGATCCAGATAAACCGCTCCCACTAGTGCTTCAAATAAATTACCGTGAATATTTGCACCAAAATTGCTAGTTGGTACTTGCGTCTGCGCATGTTTGATAAGACCAAAATCAAGTCCTAATTCATTGAGATGTTCCCTGCTGACGATTTTAGAACGCATTTTTGTTAGGTACCCCTCATCACCGCTAGGAACTTCATTATAAATATACTCTGCAATTACAGCCCCTAAAATAGCATCCCCCAAAAATTCAAGACGCTCATAACTTTGAGCAAACCCTTTTTCTGTTTTTAAACCCATTGACTTATGGGTAAATGCAGTTTCGTAAATTAAAATATTCTTGGCCTTTAAGCCAGTCATTTTTTTAATCGCAGTAGATAATTCCTCGTTAGCGCGGGTTTTCCCTCGAGACTTAAATATTTTGCGAATTCTATTCATAGGAATGAAAAGATCAGATTAGATCTTTCTAAATGCAATGCAACAATTATGACCACCGAAACCAAAAGTATTACTTAAAGCAACGTTCACTTCCCTTAATTCTGGTTTGTTTAATATCAATCGTAAAGAAGGATCGATATTCTCATCTATAGTGGTATGATTAATCGTAGGAGGAATAATTCCTTCTCGAATAGCCATTACACTAGCAATAGACTCTATCGCACCAGCAGCACCTAGTAAGTGACCCGTCATGGATTTTGTACTGTTGATACTTATGTGAGGCGTATGTTCCCCAAAAACAGCTTTGATAGCCTTTAACTCTGCAACATCACCTAGAGGTGTTGAAGTGCCATGAGTATTGATATGGTCTACATCCTCAGGATTGATTCCTGCGTTTTTTAATGTGTTTTTCATTACCGCAATAACTCCTCGACCCTCTGGGTCTGGTGCAGTAATGTGATAAGCATCACTAGAGAAACCTCCACCTATAACTTCCGCATAGATTTTTGCTCCTCGGGCTTTTGCATATTCATAATCTTCTAGTACTAAAGCACCAGCACCTTCGCCTAATACAAAACCATCTCTGGTGGCATCAAATGGACGGCTTGCTGTTTTTGGACTATCATTACGAGTAGAAAGGGCATGCATGGCATTAAAACCACCCATTCCTGCTTGAGCAATAGCAGCTTCAGAGCCACCAGTTACAATAACATCACAATGTCCTAGCTTGATGTAGTTAACAGCGTCTAACATAGCATTTGCGCTGGAAGCACAAGCTGAAACTGTTGTGTAATTAGGACCCATAAATCCATATTTAATAGAAATATGAGCAGGGGCAATATCTGCTATCATTTTTGGGATAAAGAAGGGATTAAAACGCGGCACACCGTTTCCAGTTGCAAAAGCTTTAACTTCTTCTTGAAAAGTTTCTAGACCACCTATTCCAGCACCCCAGATCACACCAACTCTATATTTATCTATAGAGTTGGTATCTAATCCAGAGTCAGCTATAGCTTCATCACCTGCAACGAGTGCATATTGGGCAAATCGGTCCATGCGTCTAGCTTCCTTGCGGTCTATGAAATCAGTCACATTAAAGTTCTTGATTTCACAAGCGAATTTTGTCTTGAAATGTTCTGTATCAAAATAAGTGATAGGAGCACAACCGCTCTTACCAGCCTTTAAAGCCTCCCAATATTCCTGTAGGTTATTCCCTATAGGAGTAAGGGCACCCATTCCTGTAATGACAACTCGCTTTAATTCCATGTAATATAAATTACGCTTTTGCTTCTTCGATGTATGAAACAGCTTGACCTACAGTAGCAATGTTTTCAGCTTGATCGTCTGGGATCTGGATATCGAATTCTTTTTCGAATTCCATGATCAACTCAACTGTATCGAGTGAATCTGCGCCTAAGTCGTTAGTAAAGCTTGCTTCTGTAACAACTTCGTTTTCGTCAACACCTAATTTGTCTACGATAATTGCTTTTACTCTTGATGCAATGTCTGACATAATAATCTAATTTTAATTTTGTTTGAATGAAACGCAAAAATAACAAACTTTGAGTTAATACCATGTTTTAGTCATTTGAGTTAACTTGCAATTTAATTTATTTTTATAATAAGGAAGAACTCACCTCTGGCTTTACAACAAGTCTCCCATATACAGATATGAAAAAAATAGTAATTCTAGCGAGTGGTAATGGTACTAATGCTCAGTCGATTATTGATCATTTTGCACACTCTCATCTGGTTAAAATATCGTTAATTTTGTCTAATAAACCACAAGCTTATGTATTAGAAAGAGGTACAAAAGCTGGTATTTCTGTGATGAGTTTTAACAAATTTGCTTTCGCGAAAGCGGAACACGTACAACGACTTCTAAACGAGGAACAGCCTGATTTGATTGTTCTTGCAGGTTTTTTATGGAAAATCCCATCATTTTTAATTCAAGATCATCCAAATAAAATTATTAACATTCATCCAGCTTTATTACCTAATTACGGTGGAAAAGGCATGTACGGCATGAATGTACACCGCGCAATTATTGAAAATAAAGAGAAAGAAAGCGGTATTACCATACATTATGTGACTGAAAATTATGACGAAGGCGCTATTATCAAGCACGCAACTTGCACAATAGGTAAAAAAGATACCGCCGAAGATCTGGCCGCAAAAATTCAAGTTTTAGAACAGAAATATTTTGCTACAACTATTGAAGAATTACTCCAATAATGGAGGAAGTACATATATACACAGACGGCTCTTCTCGTGGTAATCCGGGCCCAGGAGGATATGGAATAGTCATGATAGCCGTAGGACAGGATTTTAAAAAAGAATTCTCTCAAGGCTACCGCAAGACCACTAACAACCGCATGGAGCTCCTCGCGGTAATCGAAGCACTTGAAAAAATAAAAAAAGAAAATGTAAAAATTACCGTTTTTACAGACAGTCGCTATGTGAGCGATGCGATCAATAAAAACTGGATGGCAGGTTGGATCAAACGCAAGTGGAAAAATGTTAAGAATCCAGATCTATGGAAACGTTTTTTAAAAGCTTATAATAGAACGCAGCCTAAAATGCAATGGGTCAAGGGACATAATGATCACCCTATAAACGAAAGATGCGATGCTCTTGCTGTAAATGCAGCGCTTGATAAATCCAATCATTTAGTGGATGAAGGTTTTGAAGCCGGTGAGAAAGGCCTATTTTAAAGATTTTTGCTAATAAATTTGTTACTTTACTTAATCCCGAATTTAAAAATCAAGCATTATCAAAAAAATTATCCTTTTCCGATTCTTGCTTTT
This sequence comes from Nonlabens sp., assembly GCF_047636915.1. Classification (GTDB taxonomy): domain Bacteria; phylum Bacteroidota; class Bacteroidia; order Flavobacteriales; family Flavobacteriaceae; genus Nonlabens. The sequence continues at coordinate 8,835 of NZ_JBLIGN010000090.1, forward strand.
TTTTAGGACTAAGTAGTTTTGGTTTTGTCAAAATGGATGAAAGAATGTCGCGTTTAGAAATAATTGTAAACAGCAGCAAAGAACGAGAGTATACCGTTTCTCCCATGACTGGGATGGCCATTGACGATACTTTTATGTTTAATATGGATATGAAAATGATCGGTCTATCTAGTTATATACAAGGTAACTTAAAGGAAAGCTACGGATTTGATGATAATAGAGGATTTGCAATAAATCACAATTATAATCAACTGATTAGATGTAATACAACTAGTGAAACTAAATTAATTCAAGGATATAACTGTACCAAAGCACTAATCACTTATAAAGATAAATCGTTATATAAGAATACAACTTCTAGAGAATTTTGGTTCACAACGTAATTAAATTTTAATGGTGGACCAATTGTATTTAGTGGATTACCTAGTTCAATAATGCAAGTAAAAACTCCAATAACCACTATTACGGCAAGTGAGATCGAATCACATAAAAAACCTTTTAAAAAGAATGTAATTGAATCTGACAAAACAAAAGCGTACAAAGAAGCTCAAATTTATTTTAAAAAAGGAGCAGATGCTATCCGTTCACGCATGTAAGGTTTTTTTCATTTTTTTCATTTTTTCAAATACAAGCTTTGCTCAAAAGCATTTAGAGTTTTCTGGAAATGTGAAGGATTCTTTGGGTAACATAAAAAATTTTATGTCAAGCCTTTAAAGAATAAATTAAAAATAGATATTTTAAAGCAACTGAGAACAATGGTAAATATTGCCATTGCTATAAACAGTAAACTAATGATTTTAAAAACCAATAGCGATAATTTGAAGGTTGGTCAAGTTATAAAGAAAATAGGTGGTACAGCCGTATCTGACGCTAACCTGTGTGATTTTTAAAGATTGTTAATGGAAAAAACCTCCGAATGGAAAAGTTTTAAATCTAAAGTTAAATAATGATAAAATGAAAGCAGTTCTTTTTTCCATAGTACTCTTGATTTCTGGATTATCAATTGCTCAAAGCGATACCAGATTCCATATCGGCATAGGGCTGAGTAATGACGTGTCTTCTTATTATTCGGCAGATTATGCTAATTATTTATTGAATAAAGAATCTAAATTTAATTTAGGTGCGCAATTAGGTGGGTATTATTATAATTTTGATAATA
>NZ_JBLIGN010000091.1:0-9895 GCF_047636915.1 Nonlabens sp.
AATAAGCGTAGAAATAGTTAGATCGCGCTCTTCAAGGATACGCAGCATCACCTTGCCTACCATACCGGTAACCCCTACAACAGCTATTTTCATAAGTTTGAAATTTAAGTGGTAAAAGTATTGCCTGAATACGTCTTAACCTTATAAAATTTCTATAATTTTAGTTGGGTAGAGAATTTGTCCTCTATAGCTAGGAGCTCTAAGGTAACAGAACCTATTCTCCGTATAAAGAATCACGATCAGTGGTTAGCAACTCCAAAACAAATTCATGACATGTTTAATGACACTTATTAAAATAAGTCTTGTTCTAAGTAATAAAACCCCATTCCTATGCAGGTCATTCCACCACGTTATAAACAGCATTGTCCCTGTTGATTTTTCTAATGAGGAAAGAACTATCAGGAACAAACGTGAAGATGTACCATGAAAAAAGCCCCCTTATTAAAAAATAAGACGGCTACATGCAGTAGACTAAAACTTATATGCTACTAATTACTTCTGTAATTTGATCGCATCATGTATTTCCATAAGAAGCTGTTCTTCTTTAGCCGGTCCAGCTGGTGCAACAACTTCCGCTCGATTTTAGTTTTGTTATATGTTTTAACGATAAGGAATAAAACAAACCCAACTATCACTAAAGAAATAATAGTGTTGATCCATGCACCCTACATAATGGCGTTTTCTGGAATGGTAACCTTACCATCCGCAGCAGTAACAGCATCGGTAAGCACTACTTTTAAATCGGCAAAATTAACACCGCCTGCAAAATGTCCAATTACAGGCATCATAACCAAGTTGACAAAGCCTTTTACCACTGCTCCCATCGCACCACCAAGAATAACGGCTACAGCTAAGTCTGTAACTTTAATTTTCATGATAAAACTCTTGAATTCCTTTAACGAATAAGGCAAAAGATTCCCAATTAAGAGGAAGCGTTCTTATAAAAACGTTTGACACGTTTTTGAATTCCAGTAAGTAGCTCGTAAGAAATAGTGCCAGCCTCCTCTGCCATTTGCCTGGAAGTGTGTAATTTTGGATCAAAGATAATTACTTCGTCACCTACCTTTGCTTCTATGTCCGTAATGTCCACCATAAACATATCCATACATATAATACCTAATGTAGGAGCTTCTTTTCCATTGATACGCACTTTAAGTTTGCCATAACCATAAATACGATTGATGCCATCGCCATGACCTAAAGCTACAACGGCATAAGTAGTGCGTTCTTTTGCCACAAATTTGCGATTGTAACTTACCGTTTCACCGGCCTCTATAGTTCTGATCTGTGAGATGTTTGAAATAAGTGTTGCTATAGGTTTGAGATTCACATCGTATTGTGCATCGTTACCGTAGCCATACAGACCTATTCCAGAACGTACCATGTTGAAGTGAGCATCTTTATAATTGAGAATACCGCTCGTATTAGATTCATGCCTCATCATTTCGTAGCCTAATTCTAATTCTACAACAACCGCTACTTTTTCAAAAAGATCAATCTGTCTTTTGGTAAACGCTTGTTCATTCGTATCCTCACTAGCTGCAAGATGAGATTGTAAGCCCCGTACCTTAATTTCTGGACTTGACTTCATCTTTTCTAGAACTTTATATACGTCATCAGCATCGATTCCTATGCGGTTCAATCCTGTATTAAATTCTAAATGTATAGGATAAGATTGTTGCTGTTTCGCTTTCGCGAAAGCGGTAAACGCCTCCAGCGTCTCCAGACTATAAATAACCGGTTCTAGACAACGATCTATACACACCTCCAGATTGTGTTGCTGTGGGTGAAGAATGAGAATGGGCTTTATGATCCCATTATCTCTAAGTTCCTCACCTTCTTCTGTGTAAGCGGTAGCAAAATAATCCGTCCCTAAATCTTGCAATTTTTGGGCAATAGGTACGATTCCGTGACCATAAGCATTTGCCTTAACCACCGACATAAATTTTGTGGTGTCACTAATTTTACTGCGCAAATAGTGGTAGTTATGCGCTAATGCATCCAGATCAACTTCTAGCCTTGTGCCTTTGTATTGCATTTATAAGACATTTTTATCGTTCACTTCTTCTGCATCGACATCCATATCTTTCAATTTATTAGAAAGCATGGCTTTGTAATAAGCAGCGCGACTCAATGGTTCATATTCTTGTTGTTCTCCAAGCATTACCACGTTGTCATTTGCTGTTTTACGATAAGAATATTGGGCGAGATTTCCTGTTCTAGTACAAACGGCATGTACTTTAGTCACATACTCTGCCGTTGCCATAAGCGCTGGCATGGGTCCAAAAGGATTTCCCTTAAAGTCCATATCTAATCCAGCTACAATAACCCGTATACCGCTATTTGCGAGCGCGTTACACACCGCAACAATTTCATCATCAAAGAATTGCGCCTCATCGATTCCTACTACTTGACAGTCATTAGCTAATAAAGGAATGTTTGCCGCCGCAGGAACGGGTGTACTTGGGATCTGATTGGAATCGTGAGAAACTACCATTTCTTGATCATACCGCACGTCAATGGCAGGCTTAAAAATCTCTACTTTTTGCTGTGCAAACTGTGCTCGTTTTAAACGTCTTATCAACTCCTCTGTCTTACCAGAAAACATGGAACCACAAATTACCTCGATCCAACCGAATTGCTCTTTATGATTAACCGTATTTTCTAGAAACATTTTGTAATTTACAGGCGTTAAGTATGAAGATTTTTTTCTTCCCTTTAAGAATTCAAAAATACAAATAAACCAGCGGCAATAATCCCATTATGAAAAAGAAAATAGCAGCAGATCTTACCAGCCTTGCCCACCGTATTCTCCAACTTAAAAGTAAGGAAGATGTAAGCGAGCTGCAATCCATTGCCAAAGAATTATATGAAAAGCTTACCGTACTCGCTTTTACCGAAAAGCATTTTGCAGACATACTGCCCAATGCTGGAGATGCTGAAATAGAACGCAGACTTTCTGATGCTTTTGCAGAAGCACAAGAAGATGTAGACAGCATTACAGATGAGGTAGAACAAGTTATGGAAGGTACACAAGAGAAAGTAGAGGAAGCGTTTGCAGATAAGGATCTGAGCTATCTTTTCATGCCTATAGATGACGATACGAGAGAAGAAATAGAATTGCCCGGAATAGCTACCATCAGTAAAATGGTACAGGAAATGCCTGATGAAGTACCAAAAACCAGTGCAAATATTGATATTCCTAAGGAAGAAGAGGAGAAAATTGATATGACTGACCCCAAACGATATACCAAAAATGACCTGGAAGAAATCACAGCAGATTTCCAGACCATGCCTGTTTTTGAACGTAAAGTGAATGATGCTAAATCTGACGAAAAGCCAGTTTCTCTAAACGACCGTCTTCATAAAGGATTGAAATTTGGAATGAATGACCGACTGGGTTTTATCAAACACCTTTTTAATGGCAGCGATCAAGATTTTAATCGGGTGATCTCACAACTGAACACAAGAACTACTTATGCTGATGCGCAAAATTTTATAAACGCAATGGTAAAGCCCGATTACAATAACTGGGAAGGAAAAGAAACTTATGCTGACCGTTTTATGGAACTGGTGGAGCGTAATTATTAAAATCTTATTGATGTTGAAATAACATAAACCGATGACAGACAAATTTGAAATAAACATTCCCTTCTAACTTAATCGCCAGCAAGCTCTTCCTGTAATTCTTTTAAAGAGTTGCGTTCTTTTTTAATGTGGTACGCGATAAAAATAACCATCCCTATTGCTATGGGAATGCTTGAAATCCACACGTAACTGAACCAAAACGAAGAAATATGAACTTTCAAGGTAGGTAAAAGCATTCCAAAACCTATCCAATAGATGATCAAAAGCGATGGTGTTAGAACCTGATGTACCTTTAATCTAGAAGTGTGATATACTTGAATTGTTTTATGGTGCTCATAAAAAGCGGTGTCCAACGCTATTTTTGACAACTTGTTGATGGACTGAAATTCTACTAAAACACGAGTAAATACTACTGTGATCATGAGTAGCAATCCTATAATAAAAACGAGAGGAGCATTCATACCAACCCATAAAAAATAAGCTATAAGAACTGACATAGTAACGGTTAACACTGCTATAGTCATGCGATTCTTCGATTTTAAATAATGGACACGACTCGATAGTTCAATTAAAAAATCTTTATCGATGGGCGCATCGTTTTGTTTCCAGGAATTTTGTATTTCTTCAAATGTTTTCATTGTTGACGCATTTAGTAAGTGAACTCTTGATGCGATTTAAACGCGTTCTAAGAGCATTGTTTTGAATACCTATTATAGTTGCTATTTCTTGTTGTGGAATTCCTTCTAGCTCGAGCAATAAGATGGTTTTATTTTCTTTGTTCAACTTACTAATACAGGAATAAAGCTGTACAAATTGATTTTCTCTGTTTTGAGATTCTTCAACAACCACTTCTTTATCAAGAATATCTATTGAAGTCTTTTGATACTTTTTATGGTGGCGCAATTGCTGTAAACAAGTATTTACTGTAATGCGATACAACCAGGTAGATCGCTGGGAATTGCCTTTAAAGCTATCCCAGTGCTCCCATACTTTGATAAACACCTCTTGCACTAAGTCGAGAGCAAGGTTTTGATCACCGGCAACATAACCTAGACAAAGTCGCAGCACCTTATTATAGTGGCGTTTATAAAGCTCTTCAAAAGCAGTCTTTTGATCCATCATCATTTTACTAAAATACGATTCAGTTGCTCTTCTAGCCATAAAGGAGCATCCATCATAATAAAGTGCTTTGCATCTGGATTAATTTTAAGGGTATAGCCTGTAAGATTTGCATACTGCTCTTTATAGGTTTTTAAGGCCATTTCTTTACCATAAAGTTTTCCTGCTCCTATAATCGTGACGGGGATACTTATGTTTTTAAGCAATGGTCTTGCATCTAATTTAAGGTAGTCGGTATATCCATAGACATAGGTTTTGCGATCACAGTTAAGAATATTTTCTTTAATTGTTTTTTGATGCTCCGGATCGGTTGCCATTCCAGCAGCCATTCCAGCAGCCATTTGTTCAAAGTCAGCGGCATCCATCGCCAGCATCTGATTGTTATAAGCATTGTCATAAACCATGTTTTCTGGAGAGAAATTAGGCATCATCAACGCTCCAGTAGCAGGTAATCCATCAATCACTATTATTTCTGTAATCTTTAATTCTGGTTGAGCAGCGAGCCACGTGGCTATGGTGCCGCCCATAGAGTGACCAACGACGGTGAGTTTTTTACTATTTAGCACAGCAACATAGGTTTTTAAATCTTCAAGAATAGAAGGTAACCATGGAAATTCAATAGGCGCTACTTTTCCAAAACCAGAATACTCCATGACATGGCATTGATGCGTCTTTGAAAATTTTGAAACCGTTGTATTCCATACGCTGGAATCGCTTGCAAAACCAGGAAGAAATATTACGGGGTTTCCGTTACCTGTTACGGTTACTTGAATACTTGTAGATTGACCAGCAACGCTTTGACCCATCAATAATAAAATAAGAAGTGATAATTGGAATAAATTTTTCATGTGTTGTGTTTTAATGATGTACCCTTTAGATACAAAAGCATTAAAATGTTACATAGAAAATAGGATGCCTTTAAATATACCGCATAAAAAAAGCCTTTCAGAAATTCTGAAAGGCCTTTATATCTCCATAGATGTATAAAAAATACCGCATGCTAACGGTTATTAGTTTTTAATCGTTCAATGCTTCAGCGCCACCTACGATTTCAAGAATCTCGTTGGTAATCGCTGCTTGACGTGCTTTGTTATACGTCAGTTTCAATTGATCTCTCAATTCAGTTGCGTTATCTGTTGCTTTGTGCATAGCGGTCATACGCGCTCCGTGCTCACTAGCCCAAGAATCACGTACCCCTTTATACAATTGCATTTTTAACGACTTAGGAATTAGTTCTTCAATGATCTCTTCTTTAGAAGGCTCAAAAATATAATCCAATTCTTTTTGTTCTTGAAGTGCGTCTTCATCTTTTACCACTGGCTTAAGAGGTAAGAAATCTTCGGTCATTACAATTTGAGTAGCAGCGTTTTTAAAGCTGTTGTAAACAATAACGATCTTATCAAACTCTTCTGTAATAAAGAGCTCCATTAATTCTTCAGCAATTACAGCGACGTTATCGTAAGAAATATTATCAAAAAGATCACTTTTATTAGACTGTACAGGAGATGCTTTACTTACAAAATCGTTTGCTTTCTTTCCTATAGCCATATAAGAAACGGCTACACCTTTCAATTCATTCTGATTCAGACGAGTCAGCTCTTTGATGATGTTAGAGTTAAAAGCCCCTGCAAGACCACGATTAGAAGTAATCGCAACAACAAGTGCCTTATTTACCTCTCTTTGCTCTGTAAATTTACTTACTGCATCGCCTTCCATCGTTGCACTAAGGCTCTGAAGAATCTCCGTAAGCTTATCAGAATAAGGACGCATAGCTGTAATGGCATCTTGCGCTTTCTTTAGCTTTGCTGCACTTACCATCTTCATAGCAGAGGTAATCTGCATGGTGGATGATACGGACGATATTCTGTTTCTTATTTCTTTTAAGTTGGCCATGTTTCCAGTTCAGAGTTATGAGTTATGAGTTATGAGTTTTCAGTTGTTGAGTAAAAAACCTATGATCCAATAACCCTTATCTAGTATTCCTTTTAATTACCTTAGAATTTTAATCAGTTCCGAGTTATGAGTTTTTAATAATTGCAACTAAAAATACGTATCCACTCTTCAAATTTATCCATCCATCCTTTAGTAACCGTTCTTCCTGTTGCCTCCAGTATTTCTTACCAATACATGGTTTCATCTGATTCTTTAAGCGCTATTCCAAACTTATTCTTAAAATCTTTTGTACTTACACCTCTTTGAGCTTCTCTAGTATTTGTAACAATACTGGTTCCACTTCGTAATAATTGAGATGCGAGCTCAAGGTCCTTATGAAATTTTAATTAATCTATAAAATGAACTATTTCACAAGCAAAGACAAAACTATTAGTTCTGATAGGACTTTCCTAGTAACTCATTTTAACGATTTATAAGCCAAATTCAAATTTATAAGTCATAACCTTTGACGTCATACCTCATAACCTATTTAATACCTGCTAGAAAGGTCTTTTGCTACTGCTGTTAGTGTATCAATCACTTCATCCGTAAGCTTTCCAGCTTTTAGAGTATCTAGCGTGCTTCTATGCTTTACATTAAGCAACTCTAAATAATCTCTTTCAAATTCTTTTACTTTATCAATAGGCACATTTCTCAATAAGTTCTTAGAACCTGCATAGATAATTGCTATTTGATTTTCTACTGGAAAAGGATCGTTTTGCGATTGCTTAAGAATCTCAACGTTTCTTTTTCCCTTCTCGATAATACTTAAAGTAGCGGCATCTAAATCAGAACCAAATTTTGCAAAGGCTTCTAATTCACGATATGCTGCTTGATCCAGTTTTAAAGTACCAGATACTTTCTTCATCGATTTGATTTGCGCGTTACCACCTACACGGGACACGGAAATACCTACATTAATTGCTGGACGCACACCAGAGTTAAACAAATCTCCATCAAGGAAAATCTGTCCATCTGTAATAGAAATTACGTTGGTTGGGATATATGCGGATACATCACCAGCTTGTGTTTCAATAATAGGAAGTGCTGTCAAAGATCCACCACCTTTTACGATAGGCTTCAAACTGTCTGGCAAGTCATTCATTGTTGCTGCAATGGCATCGTTATTGATGACTTTTGCCGCACGCTCCAATAATCTAGAGTGAAGAAAAAATACATCTCCAGGATACGCCTCACGTCCTGGTGGACGACGTAGCAATAGAGATACTTCACGATAAGCAACAGCTTGCTTAGATAAATCATCAAATACAATAAGTGCCGGACGACCTGTATCACGGAAGTACTCGCCTATCGCTGCACCAGCAAACGGTGCGTATACTTGCATAGGAGCAGGATCTGATGCATTTGCGGCTACAATAGTTGTATAAGCAAGTGCTCCAGCCTCTTCAAGTACTTTAGCTATTAATGCTACGTTAGAAGCTTTCTGCCCTATCGCAACATAGATGCAATATACTGGTTCCCCAGCATCGTAAAATTCTTTTTGATTGATAATCGTATCGATACAAACGGTAGATTTACCCGTCTGACGATCCCCGATTACTAGCTCACGCTGGCCACGACCTACAGGAATCATCGCATCAATAGACTTGATACCCGTTTGCATAGGTTCTGTAACGGGCTCGCGATAAATTACTCCCGGAGCTTTACGTTCTAAGGGCATCTCATAAAGATCACCTTCTATAGCACCTTTACCATCTATAGGCTCACCAAGAGTGTTCACCACACGACCAACGATTCCTTCACCTACTTTAAGGGAAGCAATACGCTCGGTACGCTTAACGGTATCACCTTCTTTAATGTCCAACGATTTCCCCAAAAGAACCACACCTACGTTATCTTCTTCTAAGTTAAGAACGATTCCTTCCAGTCCACTTTCAAAAGAAACAAGTTCTCCATATTGTGCGTTAGAAAGACCGTAAACACGTGCGATACCATCACCTACGGTAAGTACGGTTCCCACTTCATCAAGTGACGCAGTTGCATCAAAACCTGATAGTTGTTGCTTAAGTATTGCAGATACTTCTGCTGGATTTACTTCTGCCATGTTCTTGTTTTTAAGCTTGTTTAAAGGATCTTTTTATAGATCGTAATGTTTGTTAATATATCGCCTTATTGCCTCATTAAATGCGGCATGAGCTTCTTTTATTTCGCTTTCGCGAAAACGAAATAAAAAGAAAACGGAACACCTAAAAAACTCTAGCTAGTTACTAGCAAAGGTTCTTTTAAGTTCTCCTAATTTATTTGATACACTAGCGTTGATCTCTCTATCGCCTACTCTAAGGATAAAACCTCCAAGTATAGCGGGATTAATTACTTTTTCTAGTGTTACTTCTTTTCCTGCCAGTTCCTTAGCTTTTGCAAGAACTTTCTCTTCAAGATCTGCAGTGATTTCCACAGCTGTAATTACCGTAGCGATCTCACGCTTGTTCATTTCTTCAAAAAGAACGATATAACTGGTAGCGACATCCAAAAGAATATCTGTGCGCTTGTTAGTTACGAGTAAGTCAAAAATCTTCCTGGTAACATCACCAGCATCTTTAAAAACCTGATGTAAAGCGTTGCGCTTTTGGTCTGCTTTTACCAGTGGATTAGAAAGAAAATTGCTCAGTTCCTTATTTTTAGAAACCGTTACAAGGATGCTTTTCATATCTTCATTTACGGCTGCCTCCTTATTCTCATCTATCGCTAGGGAGAGAATGGCTTTTGCGTAACGTGATGAAGCTCTTGATAATCTCATGTTCTTAAATATTTGCCTCGGCTAGTAGTTGTTCAATAAGTTTGCTTTGAGCGTCTTTTTCAGAAAGCTCTTTGCGAGTCAATTTCTCTGCAATGTCTACAGAAAGATTAGCCACTTGAGATTTAATATCTGCAAGAGCGGCTTTTTTCTCAGATTCGATAGCTTCTTGAGCACTAGCGATAATCTTATCTGCTTTCTCCTGAGCCTGTCCTGATGCCTCGGAAATCATTTTTTCCTTAATCTCACGAGCGTCTTTAAGCATCTCGTCCCTTTGATTGCGAGCTTCTTGTGCAGCTGCCTCATTCGATGCTTCGAGATTTGCCATTTCTAGCTTGGCATTCTCAGCAGCAGCAAGTGCGTCTGTAATTCCCTGCTCCCGTGCGTCTAAACTATTAAGTATAGGTTTCCAAGCAAATTTTGCCATCAAGAAAATTAAGCCTATGAAGATAACAAGTTGCCAGAAAAAAAGTCCTAGCGAAAAATCATTAATTAACTGAT
>NZ_JBLIGN010000092.1:0-9783 GCF_047636915.1 Nonlabens sp.
ATTCATTAGATGAGGTTTCTATTGATGCCATGTTTGCTCATGTTGAAGGAGCAAATAATTTTTCTGATGCTTTTTTAAATGCATCTGATAAAAGTGTTCGCAGTAAAGTAGCTGCCAGTACCGATTTCTTTGCTGCAAATTCAACTGACGCTACCGCGATTAAATCAGAATTTGATGGTTTTATAGCCGCTCAGGCAAATGATGTTTTTCCATTTTGGAACAATACAGCGACTGCTGGAGTAGCCGGTCAATTGCAAGAAGCAGGTGGTGGTTCCGTTAGATATATGGGTCCAAAAGGATTGGAATATGATCAGGCATTTGTAAAAGGTTTGATAGGATCTCTAATGGTAGATCAAATGCTTAATAATTATTTAAGTACAGCTGTTCTAGATGGAGGGGATTACCGTGTAGATAACGATAACGATCTTGTTGCAATTGGAAAGCCTTATACCGACATGGAACACAAATGGGATGAAGCTTTTGGTTACTTATATGGAGCTGAAGTAGACGCGACGAGTCCAGTCCTTAATGTGGACCAGTACCTTAATAAATACCTGAATCGTGTGGAGAGCTCTCCAAATTTCAACGGTATAGCTGCAACAATTTATGATGCTTTTAAATTAGGACGTGCAGCTATTGTTGCAAAAAATTATGACGTAAGAGATCAACAAGCAGATATTATTAAGGAAGAAGTTTCTAATATAATCGGCATCAGAGCAGTATATTATTTACAAGTAGCTCAAAACTTTCTAGCGGCAGATAAAGCTACTGCTTTTCACGATTTGAGTGAAGGGTATGGTTTTATATACAGCCTTCAGTTTACTAGAAAGGCGGGAACTGATCAGCCTTACTTTAGCAAAAGTGAAGTAGATGCATACCTATCAGAATTAATGACTGGAAATGGTTTTTGGGATGTAACTCCTGCAACTCTAAACAGGATTTCAGATGAGATTTCAGCAAGATTTGAATTTACAACAGAACAAGCTGGAAGTTAAGATATTTAATTAGCCAAAGAAAAATTTCCAAACAGTTTTCGGACTGGTTTGGGAATTTTCAAATTCACGTAAAATTAACCTTAAGTTCATGTAGTTAAGAGTGATTTTTATCGACTATGACCTTATATTTATCCACTTTTAAAATGAGAGTAATGAAATTAAAACACCTAGGATTAGCGCTTTTTGCAGTAATGGCAATAGGGGCATGTAGTGATTCAGAAGATGATGGTAGTGGACAAACGGATACCTTTGATAGAAAAGCATTATTGGAAAATGTTGCCGATAATATTATCATCCCAGCTTTACAAGATTTAAGTACGGATCTAGCAGCACTTAAAATTTCTAAAAATCTTTTTATAGCCGCTCCTAATCAGGCTAATTTAGAAGATTTACGGGAAGATTGGTTAGCCGCTTATTTGACTTGGCAATATGTAGAAATGATTAATGTAGGTAAGGCTGAAGAGGTATTGTACTCTTTTCAGATGAATATATACCCTACAAATGTTTCTGACATTCAGGCTAATATGAATATGGTAAACGGTGCTTATGATCTTACCACTCCTGAGAATAATGACGCTGTGGGTTTTCCAGCAGTGGATTACCTATTATACGGTACAGCAACCATAGATGCTGACATTATTAGTTTTTATTCTAGCGATATTAAGGCAAGTTCACATCAGCAGTATTTGAGTGATATAATTGATCAAATGCATAGTCTCACAACAACGGTTTTAAACGATTGGACTGGGTCCTACAGAGATACTTTTGTAAATAGTACTGATAATACCGCATCCAGTTCTTTAAATATGATGACCAATGATTTTGTGTTTTATTATGAGAAAGGATTAAGAGCAAATAAAATTGGAATTCCAGCAGGAGTTTTCTCTACTTCACCATTAGCTGATAGAGTAGAAGGACTGTATAGTAGAGAATTTTCAAAAGAATTAGCTCTAAAAGGATTGCAAGCTGTAGATGATTTTTTTAATGGCAGATCTTATGGTGGTACTACAACTGGTTCGAGTTATGCTAGTTACTTAACTTTATTGAGAAACAACAGTGGCACTTCTGACCTTACAGGAATTATCAATAGCCAGTTGAATACGGCGAGAGCACAAATGAACTTGTTGGGAGATAACTTTTTTGATCAAGTGAATACTGATAATGTCATGATGACTGCTACTTATGATGAGTTACAAAGAGCGACTGTTTTATTTAAGGTAGACATGTTGCAGACGCTTAGCATAAGTGTAGATTATGTTGATTCTGATGGAGATTAATATTTAATTTATAGTCTAATAAGGTTGCCATTTTTGTGGCAACTTTTTTTTTTGAAATGAAATCAGCGATTCATACGTACCTTAATAAGACTACTTCTGCAGCACCACTTTCGGTTTTCCGTATAGGTTTTGGGTTAATGATGCTTTATAGTATTATCCGGTTTTGGGCGCACGGATGGATCAATAGCCTATATTTAGAGCCCTCTTTTCATTTTAGTTATTATGGCTTTGAATGGGTACAACCACTTGGTTCCTTTACGTATGTTATTTTTGCTATTTGTGGTATTGCCGCTTTTTTTGTAGCCTTGGGTTTTAAATACCGCATCGCTATAGTGGTATTTTTTCTCAGTTTTACTTATATCGAGCTGATGGATAAAACCACCTACCTCAATCACTACTATTTTATTAGTATGTTGAGTTTCTTATTGATTTTCTTACCAGCGGCTCGTTATTTTTCTATTGATAACCTTGCTAGATCTCGCTTTACTGCTCTTAGATTAGTAAAAACGGCACAACAATCAACGCCTCAAATTCCACGATGGACTATAGACGGCATAAAATTGTTGCTGAGTACGGTTTATTTTTATGCAGGACTTGCAAAATTGAACAGCGACTGGTTGTTAAAAGCCATGCCTTTAAAATTATGGTTGCCATCTAAATATGATATTCCGCTACTGGGGAACCTAATGGAACAAGAATGGGTACATTACGCCTTCAGCTGGTCAGGGATGCTCTACGATCTGTTTATTCCGTTTTTGTTATTGTACCGGAAGACTCGATTATTAGCATTTGCAGCGGTGGTTATTTTTCATGTAATGACTAGGGTTCTATTTCCTATTGGTATGTTTCCTTTTGTTATGATCATCAGTACAGTAGTGTTTTTTGACGCCCAGGTACAAGAGAAAATTATAAGTTTTTTAAGAAGAGTATTGTTGTGTTTAAAGCGTGTTGTAAAGCCGCTTTGGCCAAATGCCTTAGGCTTGCTGGCCACAAAACATGTTTTGGTGTCAAAGGAGAAACGGCACACTTATAAGGAACTAGAAATTACCTATAGAAAATACATTATTCCAGTACTTGTTGTGTTCTTTACCGTACAGTTATTATTACCTTGGCGCTATCTGGCCTATCCGGGGGAATTATTCTGGACCGAAGAAGGGTACCGATTCTCTTGGCGTGTGATGCTCATGGAGAAAATGGGAAGCTCACAATTTAAAATTGTCGATGGCACAGGGGAATCATTTTATATAGATAATACGGATTTTTTAACCTCTTTTCAAGAAAAGCAAATGAGCTATCAGCCAGACTTCATACTACAATATGCTCATTTTTTAGGTGATCATTACAAAGCTCAGGGCTATAAAAACGTACAGGTTTATGTGGATAGTTATGTAGCTCTTAATGGAAGATTGAGCCAGCTGTACGTTGATCAATCAGTAGATTTATATCAAATAAAAGAATCATTCCAGCACAAGGACTGGATTTTACCATTGGAGGATGAGATTAAAGGATTATAGTTGTTTATTACTCATTATTTTTATGAGTTGCAGTGTTAGAGCACAGTTTCAAATATCTGGAAAAGTGACAGATGCGGTAACCGGTTTATCTGTTATTGAGGTAGATCTTTATGATAAAGAGGCTGGAGTGATAGCCACGACTGATATAAATGGAAATTACAGTTTTGAAACGACCAAGGAAAATCTAACGTTGGTGCTTTTTACCTTTGAATATCAAGTATTGGAAAAAACTATAATTGTTGTTGGTACTTCTGTTTATGACTTCCAATTAAATAAACTTTCAGAACAGTTAACAGCTATTGAAATTACGGTTAGAAAAGAAAAAATATTTCAGTTAGACCGATTAAAAGACGTAGAGGGAACCGCTATTTATGCAGGTAAAAAGACGGAAGTAGTTCTTATAGAGAATTCTACGGCAAATCTTGCCACTAACAATGCAAGACAAATTTTTAATCAGGTCGCAGGATTGAATATCTATCAAAACGATGATGCGGGATTACAACTCAACATAGGCGGTCGTGGTCTGGATCCTAATCGGACGGCAAATTTTAATACGCGCCAGAATGGTTATGATATTAGTGCAGATGTTTTAGGGTATCCAGAAAGTTATTATGCGCCGCCTGCAGAAGGTCTTGAAAGTATACAAGTCATACGTGGTGCAGCATCATTACAATATGGAACACAATTCGGCGGACTCATAAATTTTGTAATGAAAAAGCCAAACCCTAAAAATGCTATAGAACTGATTACTAGAAATACGATCGGTAATAATGGCCTTTATACAAATTTTACAAGCTTAAGTGGAACGAAAGGGAAGTGGAGCTACTATACCTTTTTTAATTATAAAAAAGGCGAAGGGTTTAGGCCCAATTCAGAATTTGAATCACGAAATGGCTATGCACATATAGGGTACCAATTCAATAAAAAGACTAAAGTCACAGGAGAAGTGACCTATTTAAATTATCTAGCTCAACAGGCTGGCGGTCTCAACGACGCCCAGTTTGAAGAAGACCCTTTTCAGAGCAATAGAGCTCGCAACTGGTTTGAAGTGGATTGGTTGTTGTACAACCTTACTTTTACTCATGATTTTTCTAAGGATACTAAGTTTACTTTTAGTGCTTTTGGGTTGGATGCGCAACGTAATGCGTTAGGATTTAGAACCAATAGAGTAGATCAATTAGACCCAGGGTCAGAACGCGACCTGATTAAAGGAGAATTTAATAATTACGGTGCTGAAGCTCGTTTCTTGAGCCATTATAATCTGGGGAATAAAAAAGCTATTTTCTTGATAGGTTCTAAATTTTATAGAGCAAATAATACCAGCAAGCAGGGGCCAGGAAGCGATGGTAGTGACGCTAATTTTGATTTTCAGCTGGATGATTTTCCTAATTATCCAGATCAGAATGAATTTATATTTCCTAATTTAAATGTTTCTGTTTTTGGAGAGAATATATTTTATGTAACGGATAAACTTTCCATAACACCAGGTTTTAGATTGGAATACATCAAAACAGAAAGCGACGGTTTTTCTAGAGATATAGGTGTTGATGGGGCAGGTAATGTGATTAGAAATAACCGAGTAGATGAGAATTTTGTCAATGAAAGAACCTTTGCTCTTCTAGGTATAGGAACAAGTTATAAAGTAATTACATCACTGGAGTTCTATGGCAATATTTCCCAAAATTATAGATCTGTTACCTATACAGATATCAGTACCGTAAATCCGGCTTTTGAAATCAATCCAGACATTACTGATGAAGAGGGTTTTACCGCAGATATAGGCGCACGAGGAAATTTTAAAGATTATGTTTCTTATGACGCTAGTATTTTTTCCCTCGCGTATCAAGACCGCATTGGTTTTAGACAGATTGTATCTGACGGTAGGGTAAAGAGTGAACGAGCTAATATAGGAGATGCTTTTATTTACGGGCTGGAAAGTCTTGTCGATTTTAATTTGAATAAGCTTTTTATTAAAGACAGTAATTATGTTTTTAATTTGTTTTTTAATACCTCAATTTTAAGTTCAGAATATACCAAGTCGGAAGTCAGTGGAGTAGAAGGGAATAAGGTAGAGTTTATCCCAGAATTGAATTTTAAGACAGGAATGAAATTCGGTTATAAGAACTTCCTAGCAAGCGTTCAATACTCTTATCTATCAGAACAATTTACAGATGCTTCAAACGCTGTTGATGGTGTTTTAAGTGGGCTTATAGGAGCAATTCCAGCCTATGACATTGTTGATTTTTCTATTTCTTATACCTACAATAAACGATTCAAATTAGAAGCAGGTATCAATAATGTGCTAGATAATGCCTACTTCACAAGAAGGGCCACCGGTTATCCAGGTCCAGGAATTATTCCTTCTCCTAATCGTAATTATTACTTGACTCTGGAGATTAAGATTTGATTCTAGCAACAATAGTTTTGATGATGATCGACCGACTCTTATTATGAAGTAAACGTCATAATTGGAGGGGATTATTTATTCACTTGACGGTTTTCAGGGATGGCTGTTAGCAGCTTTATGTTTGTGTATGATTTTTAATTTACCAACTTTAATAAGCTAGGAACCAGGTGTTTTATTTTCTTAAGTAAATGATGTGATTACATTCATTTTCAAAATTTAATCATGATATCTTTTTGAGTGCGTGTTCATCATTTACTTTAAAGAAACGTTTTTTTTAAGTAGGTAATTTGAGGTTCTTTAAGTCACCTATTTTTTCAAATTCAATTTCAAAAGTTTTCTTCTACTTATCTTAGCGATCTTAAAAACCTCAATTGGATATAAGAGTTCAGAAATATCATCCTAGTATAGAAACAGAATGGAATCAGTTTATAAAAACTTCTGTTGCTGGAACTTTTCTATTCCATAGGGACTTTATGGACTATCATAAAGAACGATTTGAGGATCATAGTTTGATGTTTTATAAAGAGAATCAGTTGATATGCTGCATGCCAGCTCATATAAAAAGCCAAGTATTCTACAGCCACCGTGGTTTGAGTTATGGTGGTTGGATTTTGAGTGAGATAGGGACGGAGAATATGCATCTCTTGCTGGAGGTGTTTCTGGAGTATATAAAGGATGCTATTTTCTCGGTAAGCGGCTCGTTGATTGTAAAAGCTGAAGTACAGCTACCACCTTTATCCTACCATAAGCTCCATCAAGAAATGGCGCATATTTTTAAGGACAAAGGTTTTAGAGTGAATAGAATTTTGGACAATTTGTTTGTAAAATTAGATCAAAAGTATAGGGTGTCCTCTAAGAAGACAAGAGGTTATCGCAATGGTAAATTTGCAGGGTTAAAAATAGAAAGATCAAATGACTTTAAGCGTTTCTGGGAGCAAATACTGGTGCCACAATTACGAGCAAGGTATGCTTCTCAACCCGTGCATAGTTTAGATGAAATAGAATTGCTCGCCTCTAAGTTTCCAGAAAATATCGTTCAGCATAACCTATATCGAGAGGATCAATTACTTGCAGGAATTACTTTTTTTATAAAAAATGACATTGTAAAATCACAATATACTGCCAGTTCATCTTTGG
Source organism: Nonlabens sp. (assembly GCF_047636915.1). GTDB lineage: Bacteria > Bacteroidota > Bacteroidia > Flavobacteriales > Flavobacteriaceae > Nonlabens. The sequence goes on from NZ_JBLIGN010000092.1 coordinate 7,331, forward strand.
GTTTAAAGATAAATGCGGTAGGTTATCTGTATATGGAAGCGATGAAAGAGTTTCAAGAAAAAGGATTCCTATTGATGGATTACGGGTCTGTGAATGAACGAGATGGATCAGTTAATAAAGGATTGTTGCGTTTTAAAAAGGAATTGGGATGCGAGAAGGAAGAATGGAAAAGGTGGGAGATCGAATTTTGAGATTTCGATAAACGAAAAAACCACCAATAAATAAGGAGCTATCAGTCACTTATCACCGGTGGTTATTCAACCAACTTAACTTACTTTTCTTTTTCATAATATGTTCAGTTATTTATAATTAAAAAAGGCTAATTCAATAATTTAAACGAATACTTCATATAATATGACAGTGCAAATTTAAGCCATTAACAAAGGATAAGATGCTAACTGCCCGTTAAGTATTGTTAAGTAGTGTTATCTTTCAATTTTGAAAAAACGCTTACTTTTACAAACAGAGTTTTACTGATGAAGAATACGAAGAGATCATTTCATTTTGCTATTGTTTCTAGTATTTTAGTGACAGTATTTACCATGCTATCACAGATAACCCGAACTGTAAGTAATAGTATTAATGATGGTATTGGGTACCTAATGACGCTATTTTTCATCACTATTATTGCTGGCGTAGTCTACAGTTTTTTAAGTTTCAGAGAAAGTTACCATTGGAAAAAATATGTAGCCATTGGAATTAATTTTTTCTTTTTCATAATGACTAGTATTGCCCTAATGGGTCGTGTAAAAGACATTCTAGAGGCTTTTGGATAGAGTACTTTCCCGTGTTATTCTCCTTGTTATTATCTATTAAAATCAACTCATTATAAAAACACAAATTTCATATCTAGACCTTAAACCACTAAACGATAGGTTTGCTCAAGAAGATTTAAAAACCTTTAGAGAAATCTATAGTTCTGGAAAGTTTATAGGAGGAGAATGGGTGACTCAATTTGAAAATGAATACGCTTCTTATTGTGGCGCAAGTCATTGTATAGGAACAGGAAATGGTCTCGATGCTTTAACCATCATTCTCAAAGCTGAAATTGCTCTAGGAAACTTGCCTGTAAATGCAAGAATATTAGTTCCAGCACACACCTACATCGCTACTTTTTTAAGCATCGCTCATGCAGGTATGCAAGCTATTCTGGTAGACGTAGAAGCGCTTAACTTGACAGCACTTGCCATACGTCAAGTAAATCAAAAATACGATGCGATACTGGTTGTAGACCTTTATGGTAAATTAGTAGAAGATGAGGTATACGCTTTTGCGAAAGCGAATTCGGTGAACATTTATTGCGATACAGCACAATCCCATGGAGCAACAAATGACAAAGGAGTAAAAGCTGGAAGTCTAGCCAAAGCGAGTGCTTTTTCTTTTTATCCTACTAAAAATATAGGAGCCATAGGAGACGCTGGAGCTATTACTACAAATGATCTTGAACTTGCAAATATGTGCCGTAAAATTGCAAATTACGGTAGAGAAAGCCGCTTCATAAACGATGTTATAGGAGTGAATTCGAGACTCGACCCATTGCAAGCTGGATTCTTATCAAACAGATTGCCCCAACTTGACGCAGATAATAAAAAAAGAGTTGAAATAGCTACTTATTACTACGAGCACATTAATAACGATAAGGTACAATTGCTTTCTCAAGATTTCTTGAAAAATAGCGTTGTGCATGTTTTTCCTGTTTATGTAAATAATAGGAAAGCATTTATAGACTATTTAGAGGCTCAGGGAATAGGAACAAGTCTTCATTATGAAGTGCCACCACATCTGCAAAAAGCATTTAAAGCCTTTAATCATCTTATATTTCCAATAACAGAAGAATTACATCGGACAGAAGTAAGTTTGCCATGTCATCCTTTAATTACATTCGAGCAAATGGAACGAGTAGTCCATGAAGTAAATGGGTACTAAATGAGAATATGGTTCCATAAATTCAATAAAAATGTGCTGCTTAAAGTAGCTGGATTCAATTCTATTCATGTGTTTCTGAAAATTGGAACAGGAGCTGTTATGTCATGGATACTGGCTAATTACGTTGGTGCTGCTGGAATGGGTATTTTAGGAAATTTACGTAATTTCATGCAAGGGTTGCTTACTTTTTCTGTTTTGGGGTTAGAAAACGGACTGGTTAAGAATACAGCCCAATTTCAAAAAAAGCCAGCACAGTTAAAAAAAGTATACAGCACCAGTTGGGTAATGAGTTTAAGTGCCAGTATCTTAGCCGCCTTTGTAGTGTTTTTTACAGCGTCTTGGCTCGATCAGAAATTAATAGGAACAGATGTAGATTTTTCGATAGTATTTAAACTGGTAGCACTTTCATTACCTTTTTATGTAGTATTTGTATTCTTAACAAGTCTTTTACAGGGCTTTGAATGGTATAAAAAGTTTATTATTCTCAATATCATTATTAGCGTTCTGGTTTTTGGAGTATCCGTCGT
>NZ_JBLIGN010000093.1:0-8943 GCF_047636915.1 Nonlabens sp.
GTTTTTTCACCTGTAAAGTCCTGTACTTGAATCTCATTATTTACAGTAAGTTCTTCAATTTTATGAAGATCGATAGCAGCATCTTCTAGATTATTCTCTGTTGCTTTCTTATTCACCTTATTCTCAACCGACTCTAAGAAATCGGGACTTGGCGAATCATCAGAATAAAAGCTAAGTCCTGTAAACTTTCCTTCCCGCGACTCCATCAATATCAACCCATAGTAATCTGCTTCCTTGCTAGCTGCTATGGCAGCTTCTTTAGAAACACCATTTAGAATAATGTAGTCATAACGTTCTGAAGAAGTAAATAAGCTTACGTAATTCTCTCCCGTCTGATCCAGTATAGCAATCTTTCTACTCGTATCAGAATTAATACTGGTAAGCCATCCTATTAACAAGACTACTCCTACAAATATCAACGGACTTACAAAAGTCATGATAATAAATGTTCTATTCCTTACTTTATTAAGGTATTCTCTCTTTATAATGAGCCACAGTTTATCCATGTTGCTGTACAGTTTGGATGAAGATATCATTGACGCTAGGAATTACTTCACTAAAATGGGTCAATTCTCCTAATTGATTTATACGACTTAAGGCACTAGGCACATCTATTCCTAGGGGTATTTTAATCTGAAAATCTAAAGTGTTATCTAATCCTGACAACAAGATAGGATGTGGATTAAACTCTATAGGAATTTGTTGAAAAGCTGCATCGTTATTGTTACAAATTAATGAAACTGCATAATTACGATCGCGATACTGTTCTTTTACATCGCTCAGTTTGCCTTGAAGTACGAGATTTGATTTATCTATCAATGCAATATGATCACACATCTCTTCTACGCTTTCCATACGATGTGTAGAAAAAATTATGGTAGCTCCATCATCTCTTAGTTTAAGGATCTCATCTTTGATAAGATTGGCATTTACTGGATCGAAACCAGAAAACGGCTCATCAAAAATAAGTAAACTAGGCTCGTGCATCACCGTCACTATAAACTGTACTTTTTGAGCCATGCCTTTAGAAAGCTCTTGGAGCTTTTTATTCCACCACCCCTCTATACCAAATCTTTCAAACCAATAGTCCAATCGCTCTTTTGCCTGAATTTTAGAAAGTCCTTTTAAACGAGCAAGATATATGCACTGTTCGCCTACTTTCATGGATTTATAAAGACCACGCTCCTCTGGCATGTACCCTATTTCTTCAATATGCTTAGGCTGTAATTGCTCGCCATTGAGAAGGATAATTCCTTCATCTGGCATCGTAATCTGGTTGATAATTCTTATAAGTGATGTCTTACCAGCTCCATTAGGACCTAATAGTCCATATATACTTCCTTTCGGAACCGAAATAGAGACATCGTTTAATGCTATATAATCCCCGTAAACCTTTGTTATGCCTTGTACTTCTAATGCGTTATCCATGCAGTAATTAATTGTGCTAAATTAACAAGAAGCAAATGGTATAGCAAAAGTATTTCAAATAATTTATAAGGAATAGCATTTAATTTAATTAAACAAAATAACAAATCACATAAACCTAGCTGAATATACCCACAAAACTGCCATAAAAAAACCCACCTCTTGTAAACAAGAGGTGGGAAAATTGCTATGAAAAAGAAAATAACAAATGGCTGGTTAACCCTTTGTTGAAGTAAATATATACAAATTTTTCTAATTCATTAAGATTCCTTTAAGAAAACATATCTTTTACTTTTCCAAAAAATGACTTATCCCCTTTTTCAGGAGCGGGATCAAAATTAGAATCGTTGATCATGCTTTCAAAAAAGTCTTTTTGATCTTTGTTTAGTTTGCGCGGTGTCCATACATTTATGTGAACTAGTAAATCACCAGTTCCATATCCATTAAGACTAGGCATACCCTTACCTCGTAATCTCAGTATTTTACCACTTTGAATTCCTGCTTCCACAGGTATACGTACTTTACCAGTAACTGTTTGTATTTCTTTAGAGGATCCTATTACCGCTTCTGGCACACTAACATAGAGATCGTAATGAAGGTTATTCCCATCACGTTGTAACTCTGCATGAGGTTTCACTTCTATATCTACTAGTAGATCACCGCTTATTCCATTTCCTGGGGCATCATTTCCTTTACCAGAAACTTTTAGACGCATGTCAGACTCTACACCTGCAGGAATTTGGATGGTTACCGTCTCTTCTATAGCTACCATTCCCTGAGCATCTGCTCCATCTGGTTGATGATCTATAGTCTGTCCTGCTCCACCACAAACATTACAAGGCGCAGCGGTTTGCATGCGACCCAGAATGGTATTTTGAATTCTAGTAATCTGACCGCTCCCATTACAAGTACCGCAAGTTTTATAGCTAACACCAGGTGCTTGTTTCTTGCGTTTAACTTTTACTTTCTTATCGACACCATTTGCCGCTTCTTCAAGAGTAAGAGAGACTCTGATACGCAAATCTTTACCTTTAACTCTGCGCTGTCCACCGCGACTCCCGCCAAAACCGGAAAAACCGCCACCGCCGCCGCCGCCGCCGAAAATATCACCAAACTGACTGAATATGTCATCCATATCAAATCCTCCAGCGCCGCCACCACCACCGAAACCTCCAGCACCTCCAGAAGTATACGCTTGATGTCCCATCTGGTCGTAACGAGACTTTTTCTGTGGGTCGCTTAAGGTTTCATAAGCTTCGGCTGCCTTTTTAAAATTATCTTCTGCCGTTTCATCTCCAGGATTTTTATCTGGATGGTATTGAATCGCTTTTTTCCGGTAAGCCTTCTTTATTTCTGGTCCAGTTGCACCTCTTTGAATGTCTAATATGTCATAAAAATCTGCCATAATTATTGTCCTATCACTACTTTAGGAAAACGGATGATTTTGTCTCCCAATTTATATCCTTTTTCGATTACATCTACGATTTTACCCTTCATATCATCACTAAGTGCTGGTATTTGAGTAATTGCCTCATGAACATCTGCATCAAAAGTATCACCTACTTTAACGTCAAATTCTTCTAAACCTTTACTCAATAATGTCGTACGCAGTTTTCCCGAAATTAATTTCACGCCTATAGTCAACTGCTCGTCTTCAAATTTATTGATGTCGATCATCGCTCTGTCAAAATCATCTAATACTGGCAACATGTCCTTTAGCACTCCTTCTCCAGCAGTTTTGAAAAGTTCCATTCGCTCTTTAGCCGTGCGTCTTTTGAAGTTTTCAAATTCAGCAAACAGACGCAGAAATTTATCTTTTTCTACTTGTATCTGGTCTTCCAGAATTTCTACCTCACTACGCTCGTCTTTTATTTCTTCTGTTTCCTGCTCCATTATTTCTGGTGCATCCTGCTCTTTCAGCTCTTTCTCTTGTTTATCCTTTGCCATTTTATGACGGTATCTTTTAAATAAATTGAACACTTGTTTATAGAGGTGTTTGTAATGGTTACGCTTTCGCGAAAGCGAGATAGCAACAATAATATTCACCTACCTTTCTTCGGTATGGCAAAAGTGCTGCCATTTAAAACTCTGTGTCAAAATGTCATCACAAATAATTAATATAGATTTAACGCAAGTAATTGTCCATACATTTAGTTTTGCTAAATAATTAACCTTTAACATAAATAAATGAAACACAATTTTTTAAAAATCACAGGAATGGCAGCGGTAATCGCTTTTACAGTTGCTTGTAAAGACAACAAAAATGAAGTAAACGCCGTAGCAGAAGAAGATGCTGCCGTTGCAACTGCAGAAGCAGTTACTTATAACGTAGATGTAGCGTCATCCAATATTGCATGGGTAGGTTCAAAACCTACAGAAGATCACACTGGTAACATAGCGCTGCAAAGTGGTATGATAAAAGTAAACGGAGAGGTAGTAGAAAGTGGAGAGTTTATTATCGACATGACTTCTATAGAGGTAACGGATCTTGAAGGTGAGTCTGCTATGAACTTAAAAGGTCACCTAGAAGGAACTCTCGCAGATAAAGAAACTGACTTTTTTAATACTCCAAAATATCCAACAGCAAAATTTGTTGTTACTGGGCTAAAAACAAAAGGTGTTCTAACCGTGTTAGAAGGAAATTTAACTCTTAAAGATGTAACTAAAAACGTATCATTCCCAGTAGGAGTAAAATACGATGGTGCTAAAATGATGTTATCTAGCGAAGAATTTACCATAGATAGAACAGACTGGGGAATCCAGTACGGTTCTAGTAACTTTACAGACATAATTGCTAATAAAGCAATCTCTGATGATATAAAACTTACGGTAAACTTAGTTGCTACTAAATAAACCTACAGCATTCTAATTTAATTAAGTCTTGCAATCTATGGTTGCAGGACTTTTTTATTTAACGATCAGACGGTATTATAACATTCGAAAATAGTACAGGATAAGGAATAGCCAATTGACTTTAGACTTCTGTTTGTTACTTTTTCTTTGTAATGGTGTAAGATGATAAAGTAGTTGCTATAGCATCCATGGTCTATATGCGACTGGTGTAAAGCCATTATGACTATCTAGACCAGGAATCATTTGGTCAAATCACCAGATATATTACAGAACATCGATAATATCATTCCTACAATTTATCAAGTAAATACTCCAGACCGTAGGTGTCTTTTTAGCAGAGCGAAAATGAAAACCTAGTAAAAAAGATCAATAACTTTCAATGGATAAGAAATTGAGGAATTCGTGAACTACGCCACTACTTTTACCGACGATTAAATTTATCCAAGCGTTTTAGAATACAATGATATAGATCCTATAAATCAAAAACTATACAATAGTGACCATCGCTGTATTCCAGTTATAGAGGGTTTATATCAAATAAGCCAGTATCAACCCTTAAAATAGGTAAGTAAAAGTACCGCAGATAACTTTTACATCAGTTTTAAAATAAATGAAACTTACACCAAGAAAAATCAATATACCACATGTAATAACTTGGGCCTTTTATTTGACACTCCTCCTAAAAGCGATCGTAAGTCAGCTTATGAAACTTGATATTACTGGGGTTACATCATTAGGGGCTTTTGTATTAGGCCTTATAGCTCTTATCATAGTCCTATGAATCAAAAAAACAAAAAGAATCGTCAGAAGGAATGGGATCAGTTTAATAAGTAAATAAAAATAGAGACAAGAAGCAAGAGACAAGACTTGTAAAATGAATATGGAGTATGGAATTAAAGACGCTTTGATTGCTGAAAAGAATAAAAAAAAAATAAGAGAGAATGTGGTACTTTGACACGGTGTCGGTGCCGAATTTACATCATGAAGAACTCCTATTAATTGCGACCAAATCTATTCAGGGAATTCAACAAGAGCAACTCTATCTACCTTCTGCCCCTCACTATTTGGGATGGATTTTTTACTGTGCTTTTTCATTTTGGATATTTGAAAATAAAAGCTGTTTCACTTGATCTTACACTTTCATCTAAGGGGTGTGTTTTAATCCTCAAATGATTTCCTTCAAGCAAGGTATACGTCCATAAGAATGTGCGTACTAAATAAATATCAAAAATAGAATTAATTATCAAGCGATATAAAAAGCTGGCTCATAAAATAACTCTTTCATACCTCAACAGTTTGCTGAGTTCTATCCACAGTTCTTTTTGATTTTAAAAGGTGATGCTATAGATTTTATGAATACTAACTTAGCTTGAATCGGGTCTCTTTTATTCATCTCCAAATTTAAAGTTTGGGTTTGCTCTAGAAGTTGCCTACTGACCGTTCTATAGGGTATAGGCATATTTCTGTGATACGAATATGTTGACCTGTTCAGAAAAGTGTCTAGTGACTTTCACTAACCCAAATATTCTTCTAGAGCCATTTCTAATTTAGGATACTCAAAGGAATACCCTTGCTCTTCAATTTTTTCACTGCTCGCATGTTGACTGGCTAGAACTATGGAGGCCATTTCTCCGAGCATCAACTTCATTACAAATTCCGGTACATTAGGTAGGAATACTGGTTTCCCTAAAACCTTACCTATGGCTTCCATCATGGGCCTATTTCTTATGGGATGTGGCGCTACTCCGTTGTAAATCCCTTCTAGTGTATTATTAAGAATATGAATAAATATTCCCGAAAGATCATCATTAGAGACCCAGCTTTGCCACATTTTACCGTTACCAAACCCCGCTCCTGCAAAAAGTTTGACTGGTTTTGACATTTGATCCAGCGCGCCTCCTTTATCTGACAGTACTATCCCTATGCGTACAACGGCATGTTTTAAACCTATCTGCTGAAACTTTGCTCCTGCTTTTTCCCAAGCGATACAGACATCTGCAAGGTAGTTGGTAGCTGTAGGTGGAATATCATTTTCTCGTAGTGCTTTTCCATTTTGATCATCTGGATAAATTCCTATGGCGCTTGCAGTGACTACCTGTTTTACTTGATGGTCATTTTCTTGAAGCAAACGCAATAACAATTCCGTACTATCGATGCGACTCTTAAGAATGCGTTTTTTTGCTTCTTTGGTCCATTTTTGGAAAACGGTCTCCCCGGCTAAATGTATCAAGGCATCTACGCCTATTACACAATCAGCATCGATGGTCATCTCATTTACATTCCATAAAAAACCTTTGTAGTTAGACTCGGTTTTAAGAGCGCTCTGTCTTGTAGTTAAATAATGAACCGTATGACCTTGGAAACGTAAATCTTCTGAAATTTTTGAACCTACTAGACCCGTAGCTCCTGTAACAAGTATAACCATGTTACGAATTTAATTATCAAAGTAATAGAACCCTAGCTTTTTTGGACTAAATTAACAAGAAACCGGTAAGGATCTTAAAGATCATTACCGGTTTTTGAGACCTGTAAAAAGATTGGTCTAGATTGTGGTGGTGGATTACATTACCTAAGCCTTCCCAGCCCTTAGCCTTTTGACAGCCCTGTGTTTAGTTTATCAAAGCGCTGCGTGCCTTATAAAGTCCTTATACTTGGGAAAGAATTTAGGATAGGGCTTCTCTTTTACAATCGTACTATAATTTCTTTATGTGCCTCTACCGTAAACTTTGCATCTGCCCAAGTAGGTGGTCCATAGCTCATAGGATTGTTGCTCATTCCGTAAGCTTCTGTGGGCCTACCTTGATCTGAAAAATCCATTTTTTCATTGCCGTTTTTGTCATGCAATACCATTACCGCATAATCTCCAGTTGGTACATTTTTAAAAGTAGCGATAGCAATTCCGTCCTTTATTTCCATACTAGCCGCTTGTAAGGGAGCAGCTTTCATAAATTGGCTCTCCGTACTTAAAGAATACACCATTTTTCCTTCATCGCTTTTGGCATTGTTGACCGTTACTTTTAAAGTGAATGTCTCTTGTGCATTAAGAGCGATAGAGAATAATAATACGATAAGTGACGTAAATAAAGTTTTCATAATAAATGTGTTTATTTTGTTAGACCAGACAAATATGGGACCTACTTTCACTTTAGAATAATTGTGATTGCTCAACTGTATTATTTAGGTACTGAATCGTAAAAGGACTATTATATCCTGACGGAGAAGAGTTATGCCGTAAAGCAAACTGGTAATCCACATGGGTTATCTATATTCGTTGCACCGTCATTTATATAAGCGTCATGGTAAAATTTGGAATTATAGGTCTTGGAAAAGTAGCACATAAATTTGCCCATGATCTTGCCTTGGTGGATGGTTGCGTTTTACAAGCAGTAGGCTCAAGGAACCTAAAAAAAGCACGCAAATTTGCAACTGAACATCAGGCGACTCAATTTTATTCCAGCTATGAAGAAGTCGCCGCTGATCCCGAAATCGCCATTATTTATATCGCTACACCACATGTATTCCATTTTGAGAATACCATGATGTGTCTTCATGCTGGTAAGGCTGTGATTTGTGAAAAGCCGTTTGCGATGAACCTAGAAGAAGTAGAAATAATGATCCAAACTGCAAAAGATAAAAATCTCTTTTTAATGGAAGCTTTATGGACCCGATTTATTCCTAGCACTCTCAAAGTGATCGAACTTATGGAACAAAACACCATCGGTAAGATCCATTCTATTCAGGCAAACTTCGGGTATGTAGCCACAACAGAACCTACTAGTCGTCTTATCGCAAGAGAATTAGGTGGCGGCTCCTTACTCGATATAGGGATTTATCCTATTTTTATAAGCTTGCTGTTATTAGGAACACCAGTAGAAACTGCCTCCATCGCACAACTTTCTAAGACGGGCATAGACCAACATTGCGCAATGCTCATGAAATTTAAAAATGGAGCAACCGCGATTTTAGAATCTACGTTTCTTACCATGACTTCTAATGAAGCTGCCCTATACGGTAGTAAAGGAAAAATTACCATGCAGGCGCCTTTTCATCATACAGAAAAAATAGTGGTGGAAATCAATGGAACAGAACCGTATCAGATTGCTTCTCCGATTATAGGTAACGGTTATGCTCACGAAATTGAAGAAGTTAAAAACTGCCTTATCGCAGGTAAAATAGAAAGTGATAAAATGAGTTTTATAAATAGTCTTGAATTAATGAAAACGCTAGACCTCATTCGTTCTCAAGTTAACTTGACCTATTAAAATTTGAATTCTCAGACTTTATACTAAATTTGACCTATTTTGAGTTTTAAAAGCACAACGGCAGGTTACCTCTAAGCTAAGATGTTTGAAATTCTTCTATCTTAAAGAATAATTTTACTTTTAGGCTCCATTTATATATATTTTTGAAAATAAAACTCTTATCGTGCATCCATCTAACACTTCCTGATACCTTTACTTTATGCATAAATACCTATTTTTTTTACTTTCCTCTTTGATTTTTTTAAGTTGTCAGGATCAAAAACAACTCGTGGATCTACAAACTGTTTTTAGATATAATGAGCACGCCAATGTAACCAGCTTAGATCCTGCTTTTGCAAAGGACCAGCGTAATATATGGGTATGTAACCTTCTTTACAATGGACTGGTGAAACTGGATGAAGAT
>NZ_JBLIGN010000094.1:0-8939 GCF_047636915.1 Nonlabens sp.
CACAATTTCACCTGCAACACGATTTTAAGGGCTTTATACTCGGTAAAATCCCTGGATTAAATCAATTGAACTACGATTTAATTCTAAGCGGTAAAGCGCTATTCACAGAACGCAAGCCTTACTTTGAAACCAGTGCTGGGATCGACAACATCGGTTTCGGTAAGTTCAGACCTTTCCGGGTGGATTATGTGTACAGCATGACCAGCGGTCGCAGTTATGGCGCCTTTGTGGTGGGAATTAATTTTGGGTTGTAATAGATGCGTACCGCTTTTGCGAAAGAGCGGTTGTTATATACCTCTTAAAAGGAATAAAATTAGGAGAATACTCTAGCTTTTGTCAGGGTCTTTTTTAAACGGTACGTGCTAAAGGTTGATAGATTTTGCCACAGATGTCCCAAAGAAATTATCTCAAAAAGCTTCACATTCTCATGGCATTAGATGGCGATAGAACTAAAAATGTATTAACTTGTATGGACATAAAAGCCATTACATATCATGAGTAAAACAGGAATCATCATATCCTTGCTAGTTGGCTTTTCAGCTTTTTCACAAACGCCTAATTATTTGGAGCTGTCTAAAAGAGACAAATTTAAATTTATGAATAGCTATGGATTTTTAATAAAGAAATCTGGAGATACCCTTTTGACTCAAATAAAAGTATATAAAGGCACTAATGTCCCTGAGATTGATCAAGACCAAAAGCTTTTGTTGGCTTACCCGGAAGATTTACAGGAATATGCTGATGTGGATAGAATAGCGCTTAAAGAGGTGGATAGATTTTATTTTGGCTTTCCAGGCCGATTTAATGTGGTTAAGAAACACGATACCACATTTGTACCTTTAGAAGTCATTGAAGAAAAGACATTCCATCTTTATGTTAGAACCCAAAAAGAGACTCAACCTGGCTCATTTACATCAATCCCATTTGGCAACGGCATGTCCTATACCATGGCTTACGATATAGAAGTTAAAACCTTATATCTATCTAAAGAAAACAGCGAGATGGTTCACATCATTGGCGATAAAAAGGAGAAAAGAAAGCAACTGGCAAGCATTTTAAAAAACGACTTGGACCCAAAAAAATTAAAGAAACTCAAGACAAGCAACTACGACATCATTAAGCTTGTTAAGAAATTGAATTCGATCTAATAATTTGTTTTATTCTCTATAATTGGCCCCTAAAACTAAAGGGGTTGAAAATTTCAACCCCTTATAAAAAGGAGCGCGTTAAACACCGCTCCTTATAATTTACTTTTTTTTAAATAAAGGCATGAGCTTAAAACAAGAACGCTACCTAAACTTGGCCTTTAGTATGGAGAGCGGTTCTAAAATAGAGGATTACTACATAGAACTATGAATTAAAAAAACTACTGCGAACTATAAAACTCCCAGGTTTATGTCAGGTCTATAAAATAGTAAAGGAGTTGTATAGTTTGTAAATTGCGCCTATATGTTCCTATTCCTTATCATTTATATAAATCGGCAATTCAGACAGGTCTATAAGTTCTCCTATGGGTTCAGCATAGAGGCCTTTACTTTTTAAAATAGATTCCACGTTTTGAGAAGCCTCTTTTTTGACAGCAATTAGTAATCCTCCACTCGTTTGTGGGTCACATAAAATATGTCGCTGTTTTTCGTCTTCAATTTTAAGCTTGTGACCATAACTTTCCCAGTTTCTAATTGTTCCACCAGGGATACATTTTTTATCAAGATATTCATGAATCTCTTCAAAAATGGGTACTTTATTATAATTAATAACCGCAGATACATGGCTAGCTTCACAGACTTCCAACAAATGTCCTAGGAGTCCAAACCCAGTTACGTCAGTTAATGCTGTTACTTCCTTAATCTCTGAAAGATGTATACCAACATCATTTAAAACCACCATGGAGTCTGCCGCGATATCTTTATGTATTTCGTCTAGAACACCTTTCTTTTGTGCGGTAGCCAAAATGCCAACACCTAAAGGTTTGGTTAAATAAAGAATGCTTCCTGCCTCTGCTTTATCATTGCGTTTTAAATTAGAGATCGCAACCGACCCGGTAACTGCAAGCCCAAAAATAGGTTCTGGATTATCAATGCTATGACCACCCGCAAGCAGTATTCCCGCATCTGAACAGGCTTTCCTACCGCCTTCCATTACCTGAGCAGCTACCTCAGGTGCTATTTTATCAATGGGCCACCCTAGAATTGCAATCGCCACTAATGGCTTTCCTCCCATAGCATATACATCGCTTATAGCGTTAGTAGCCGCTATTCTTCCAAAAGTGAAGGGATCATCCACGATAGGCATAAAAAAGTCTGTCGTACTGATGACACCAATTCCATTTCCCATATCGTATACCGCAGCATCATCTCTTGTATCGTTCCCCACTAAAAGACGTGCATCTTGCACCTGAGGAGAACTAGACGCTAATATGGTGGTTAACACCTTGGGTGATATTTTACAACCACAACCTGCACCGTGACTAAAACTTGTTAACTTTATACCTTCTACCATTTATTTAATTTGTTAAGCTCATTAAAAATTCTGCTGTTTGATCCGGATCTACTGTGGGGATCTCAAATTTTTGAATCGTAGCATCCTCCCTATTTTGTAAACCACTTAGGTAGGCTTTGTCGTAATAAAAAAGGGTAATCTCTACAACTTTGAAATAATCTTTACTTTCAAGTGCCTCTAAAGCAAATTTAGCTTTATCGTAGCCAAGTCTTTTTGTAATTCTACCGATTGATTCGGCTAATTTTTCATGGGTTAAACTCGCATAAGTATCCACCAGGTGTTTTGTTCGTTCCTTAAAAGGAACATCTAAAAGATATACCGGCATCACGCTCATCTTATGATAAAATGCATCAGGGATAATCACTCTTCCTATAGACTTGCTTTCATCTTCTACCCATATAGGCAACTCAAGGTTTAAACCTTGTGCTACTGAAAATAAATTGTTTTGAAATTGCTCCGTTGTTGGTTGAGGCGGAAGATCGATGCCTCCAAAAGCAGAACCTCTATGGTTAGCCAATCCCTCTAAATCTATAATCTGTTGCCCTTTTTTCTTTAAAGAATGTAGAATTTCAGTTTTACCAGAGCCTGTGTACCCACTTAAAATTTTTAGATTTAAGGGCTGTTCAAAATATTCTAGCACATAATTCCTAAAAGCTTTGTATCCTTTTTCAATGACATAGACCTCTTCAAAACCATTCTCCATAAGATGATCGGCAAAAGCATTACTTCTCATTCCTCCACGCCAACAATGGATCACAACTTCCTTTTTAGGTGCAATCTCCATAGACCTACTTATAAAATCATCTAGTTTAGGTACTACAAATTCATACCCAATATCAAAGGCTCTTTCTTTTGACTCTTTCTTATAGGCCGTGCCTACCACAGCGCGTTCCTCATCCGTAAATAACTCGATATTAAAGGCGTTTAAAATATGCCCTTTTTCAAATTCTCCAGGTGATCTAACATCAATAATGGGCAGATGCTTTAGATGGTTAAAGTAAAAATCAACAGAAATAATTTGTTTCATTGTAAAATCTATATAAAGTATTAAAAGCAGACGTATCAGATAACATAGGCTGCTATATTTCCATGAGTATACCCAAAAATGGCTGTCATTAGCAGGATATTTTTATCGATAGAATTATTTTAGGATGGCAAAAATACAGCTAATCCATTAATTATGTTGATAGTTAACATTAATATCGATAAATACAGCACATCAATGGCCCGCCGTTCATCATCTATAATTCTTTCGGTACCGATTATTTTCAAAGCACCTTTTATGTAGAAACCCAAGCGTTCTACCTCGCTAAAAACGAGTTATAAACCAGCCTTAAGTGAAAATACTTAACAAGCTTATTTTGAGATTTGCACGCCTTTGAATCCTGACATTATGATCACAGCCTTTTGTACTAGAGATTTTAGTAACCCTTTAAATAGGATTGTATTGCCTTAAAAAAGTATGGGCTAACTTTAATTATTGGAGTAGTTTTGAACTTATACCTGCCCTTAAAGAATGAACAAACCACCTTTTTCTGAAAAGCCGAAGGAGTAAAGATATAGCTTTGTCAGATCGATCGTGCTGAATTTTAATACAGATCAGTATATAACAGATCCTATTTGAAGCGGACTGTTTTTATTTTCCTGGGCCCTAAAAGATATACTGAATGCATGGGCATGCTTGGATTTCATTTGAACTTATGTCATATCTGCAAAAAAAAAATCAAACAAACAGCCTAACACAGTCCTAGCGAATGGTCTTTTTGTATAGTTAACTCTGTCGTACAATTGCTTTTATATCAGATCAAAAATGGCAATAAAAAATATAAGTATTAGAATTTATGTTACGCGGTTCTTAATGGAAGACTCTACAAAGCTATTTTTAGATCGTTTTCTCTTACCGATTTAGACCCCTACAAAAACAACTGTCTGCACACTACAAGTGATACTTAATTAAAACGAATCTTAGACCAAAAAAGTCGGTTGAATAAACGATACCTTCAATTTCAAGACCTTCTTATCGAGCTGAAAAAAAGGATTAAATGACTTAGCGGGCTTGCTGTGCATCAAGAAATCGATACTATCAATGTACTATTGGACGCTGATAAAAGTTTTAGCAAGCGATTAATAAAATAGGAATCAACAGTTATAAAGTTACTGGAAAAAGAACACCAGCTCGTCACAAAAAACCATCATAGAAATATCAGGTTAGCTATAGGTATCGGCGCATTTGGAGTTCCCATAGGCGTAGTTCATGGAGTTGTCTTAAACCATAGGGGTTTTATAGCACTGGGAATGCCTATTGGATTGGGAATAGGAATTGCAACTGTAACAATGATGGATCAAAAAGCCGATGAGAACGAAAAACAATTAGATATAGAAATAAAATACTAAGGTATATCCTTTATTCAAAACATCTAAAGAAGCGTTAGAACGACTGGAGCCATTTTTGAATGTAATCGACCTCTTTTATTTCCCTTGAATCCTTGTTTGTTCGTTTACATAAGTTCATTTATACCATAAGGCATGCCCCATCAGTTCCAAGAATCTACGTTAGTTGTTCGTGTTTTGGTTTTGATGTGCCGTACCGGATAAAGGAGGTTGCGTCTAAGTGCCCGTTTTGTCTGTTTTAAAGCGATTTTAAACAACTTTGGTTATAAAAAAAGACACCCGGATGTACCACCTATATTTACTCCTACATCTAAAACCACAAGCTCTACTTTAGCATTACCTTTGCATTTTAAAAATTGGTATATTCCGCACTACTTTTTCTATGACATTACATGTCCAAATTACCCAAAAAGCATAAATTTATTGATCTATCCGACTATGGAAGACCAATTGCTCGACTCATAGCAAACTCCTTAAAAAACACGGATGCTACTCCTGTTCACGTTACTATAGGTTTTATTCTAGCTGGTTTTATGGCTATATATTGTATTCTCCAAGGATATTTCTGGCTTGCAGCGTTCTTTTTAATATTTAAATCTATTCTTGATGCGGCAGATGGAGAGCTGGCACGTGTAAAACAAAAACCTTCCTATACCGGTCGTTTTTTAGATTCTGTAGCAGACATTATTTTAAATGCTTTATTTTTTCTATCCATCTGGTACATTACCAACACAAGTATTTGGGTATGTATACTTGCATTTATAGGATTACAGTTGCAGGGAACGCTATATAATTACTACTATGTGATTTTAAGAAATAAATTTGATGGAGACACCACCAGTCGGATTTTTGAAACAAAAACACCGATTGCCCTACAAGGTGAAAAGCAAGAACATGTCAATGTTCTTTTTAGTTTGTATAAATTGCTATACGGTGCATTTGACAAAGCTATTTATTTCTTAGACCCTAAAGCCTGCATTGGTAAAATATTTCCCAAGTGGTTAATGACCAGCATTTCTACTTTTGGTTTGGGATTTCAACTGCTTATTATTTCCGTAATGCTTGTATTAGGATTAAAGACCCTAATTCTGCCTTTCTTTTTAGGATATACCGTAATGGTTTTTGTTTTTGTTGGTATCAGAAAGGTTTTTTACTAAAAATTAGTTGCCTATACATTTCATTCTTTCGATTTACTAGAATTTAGTCCTCCTTTTAATTGGTAGACGGGTATGAGGAAATAAGCTTTTTATAGCCATAAATATTTTAGAACCCAATCTATATTTCTAAAATGAAATGCGATTATATAATGCTAGAAACCAGTTTTAAAAACGCTGATACTGCTTTACCAGTATCGGGGAAAATTTATAACATTTTAGGAATCGAAAAGGCCCCTAACAAATACCTTTGCTAAGGACCATTGAGAGATTAAAAAGCGGCAGAAGATTTAGAAATCAATCATAAATTTGATGCTGCTTGTGTAGCTGATTTTTTTTTGGTAAACAAGATGTCACTAAGAAAGTACCCTGTTTTTTTTTTAAAAAAAGATAACTAGTAAAAGAAATTTTTATAGCTTCTGAGCCTGTTGTCTTTTATTCAAACCTACTATGAGGTATACATCACTCTTAAAAGCCCCTTTAAAATCTCTAGAAAAAAAATGCAATGCAACGACAGGTAGTTAGCCTTAAAACACCCTGATAAATCCTTTTCTGTTCATAGGGAGCTAAGACTACAGGCTAAGCTTGACAACACAGTTGCCCTGCCGGCGATAAACAGTCCTATAAATTTGACTTTTCTATACGTTGATCAAAGGACAATACTATTTTAATTTACAAATTAAAATCAAATGATTTACTGTAAATTAATATGTACCTTTAATATGTGCTAGTATTTACGACATACCTTAAAATTGAACTGAAAAAATGACTTTTAAAAACCTTCCGAAGGACAAAATGATATTTCTATTTGAAAAGTTTTTCTCCGATAAAACTCGCGAAAGGACTGAAAAAATAATACTAAATCTCGCTTTGATTAGTTTTTTTATTCACCTCGCCGTTATCTACTTATTAAAGTTTGATTTTATACAGCTGCCATTGGGAGCTGATCTCTTAGAAAACCCTATATCTGCCGTTTACACACCTTTTTCGTTCATTCTTATTTATGAAGTTTATCTGCTCATTTATTACCTTCCTAAATCCATTACTACTTATATCACCAAGCAATATGAAATTATTACGCTGATCATTATTCGTAAATTATTTAAAGATTTATCTTCCTTAGAACTGTCTTCAGACTGGTTTGAAATAAAAGGAGATTTACAATTTACTTATGATTTAATAGGATCGTTGTTGCTTTTCTATTTGATATTTCAATTTCAAAAACAAGGCAAGAAAAAGTTTGTTCCAGTAGATCTTATCAAGCCTAGAATTGACAAGTTTGTCTACAAGAAAAAAATGATCGCCGTTGTTTTAGTACCGTTATTTTTTGGAATGGCGTTGTACACTTTGGTTGTTTGGTCTTTGGGCTTCTCTCTAATTCCAAACGAGTTAGCACCGTTTGAAAGTGTCAATAATTTATTTTTTGACGAGTTTTTTGCCGTACTTATTTTAGTGGACGTGGTATTATTGCTGATTTCATTATTCTATACAGATCAATTTAATAAAATTATCAGGAATTCAGGTTTTATCATATCCACCATTCTTATAAGAATGTCTTTTGGAGTGAGCGGTGCCATAAGCACTATTCTAATTGTGGCTGCGGTTCTTTTTGGACTTGCAATGATTACGGTTCACAATAAATATGAAAAAGATATGTTACTTGAAGGTGTTAAAAAGAAGTAAATAAAGCCCTTTACTTATCTCTGTGATGCGATCGTAAAATAAACTGTTTTATTTTATTAAGGTATAAGACAAGTGTAAGCAGGTAGGCATAAAAAAATGTAGAAAAAGCAATAGCTTGATACGCAATTCCGACAACAAATAAAAAAAATTAAATAACAACTGAATCTAAGGAGTCCGCCATTAGGCAAAGCTAGCCTGTTTAATTTCTTAGTAGTCCTTAGTATTTGGTATAAGGTTGCATAGGACAAATAGGCGATTAAAAGGCCAGGAGAAAAAGACCCTTCCTTTGGAAAAGCCTTTTCTTTGAAACAATAAATAATATGTCTACAAGCAATCCTCTTACAGTCTCATTAATCCCTATTTAAGACATGAACTTGGTATTTAAATCTTTTACAATGTTTTCTATGTTTTTATTTTTGGCTACTTTGCCTAATACCGAAGCTGGTACTTGCCTCACTTCACAATCTTGAATAGAACAACGCTCACAAGTTACCCCTACTTTCTGTGTTTTTATATTGGGATCTGTTAAAAAATTAAGCCTGCGTTGTAATTGTTTATTTATTAGTAATCCTATACTAATGCTCCTGTAATAATTTTCATTAAAGGGATCTTTAGTTGCCGAGGACAACACTACATATTTTGCACTATCGTGTTCAAAATGAGATATCTGTAAATCGAATTCATGCTCCTTTTTACTTTTACTTATTTTGTTTAACAACTTTAAGGACACCCAGCGTCTGCAATAATGCTCATTGGTCTGATTGGCACGAGGTGAATGCTGGTGTGATAAATGCAGTTCTTTTTTCAGATAATAGCTATTACTTTCAGCTTTATGGGTAAACCTTAAAAAAAACAAATTTTCAATGTTATAGTTTTTGGGTAAAATATTAGTGAGGCGCTGGTAAAAGGATTCTGGTGAAGCATTGAACGCCTTTAAGGCACCTAATAACAGGGAGCTATCAAAGGTATCCTTATCAAAAATCTCTTGAAGTCTGGTCTTTATTTTATCACTAGGTATAATCAAAGCACCTGCAAAATAAGAGGCGTAGAAGTTATTTAAAACTTGATCAAAAGTGTCAAATTTGATCCAAGGAAACGTGTACAACCGTTCTTTAACCTCTAGAAAATTATAAGCCAGTTCTTTTGCATAAATAAAGGTGCGCTGCGCTTCGTCTATTTCATTAGCAAGGAGTAAGGTTTTTGTTTTAGGAA
>NZ_JBLIGN010000095.1:0-8876 GCF_047636915.1 Nonlabens sp.
ACATTAAAAACAACTCCTTTTGCCATTCCTTTTTCTAGGACCTGTTCAATGATTTGTTTAACAAACTCTCTAGATGGAGAAAAGTCTGCATCATGGTCGTAATCGCATAAAGAAAAGCCTATAGCAGGTATTCCTTCTATTCCCGCTTCCATAGCGGCACTCATCGTACCACTGTAAATTACATTGATCGCACTGTTACTGCCGTGATTGATGCCACTAAGACATAAATCTGGTTTGCGATCTAATATTTCATGACTGGCCATTTTTACACAATCTACTGGTGTCCCACTAGTGGTGTATTCTTTATGGTCGTAATCGTGTTGTAAAAACTCCTTAACATACAACGTGTCATTTATAGTTATAGCGTGTCCCATAGCACTTTGCGGGCTATCTGGGGCCACAACAACTACATCTCCTAATTCCCTAGCGATGCTTATTAATGTTCTGATTCCTTTTGCCGTAATACCATCATCATTAGTGACTAAAATGAGTGGTTTGTTTTTATTTTCCATAAGATTTTTAAGGTGGTTAAAATTAAGTAAATTAGCCTTAGCATGTAAGATTCTTGCCTTACTTTAACCATCTAAAATTGGCACGGTTTTTACATGCATAGAAAGAGACAAATGAAAATCCTTATGAATTTCCTAAAGAATAACTTTATAATAGCAATTTTTGCACTACTTGTTGCTACGGCTAGCTGCAGTTTTACTAACAATACCGTGGATCCCGGAGATAAAGAAAAAGAACAGTTGCTGGTCAACTTGATATCTCATGTGCTAAAAAGAAACCACTTTTCACCGGCTGATCTTACGGATGAGTTCTCAAAAGACATTTTTGATATTTACATCACAGACTTGGATCCAGGAAAAAGATATTTCTTAGAAAGCGATTTCAAAGAATTTCAAGCTTACGAATACCTGATCGATGATCAAATACGCGATAGTAAAGTAGAGTTATTTAACCTGACCTACGAAAGGCTTCTAAAACGTCAAGAAGAATCTGAAAAGATCTTTGCAGAGTTGATAGAAAAACCTTTTGATTTTACCGTACAAGAAAGTATCAATACCGACTATGAAAAGATTCCCTATTCAAAAAACAAAAAGGAATTAAAAAATCACTGGAGAAAGATATTAAAACTTTCTGCTTTAGCAACTTATTACGATAAGATTGAAGAACAAAAAGAACAGCTAGAAGAGGAAACTAAAAACAGGAGTGAAAAAACCAACGCTTTTAATACCGATCAAAAGAGCCAGCCACAAAAAGAAAAGAAAAGTCTTGAGGAATTAGAAAAGGAAACTAGAGCAGAGATTAAAAAGTCCATGTTAGAGAGCTTTGATAATAATGATGATGTGGAGCGATTGGATTACTTCTCTCTATTTGTAAATGCCATCACTTCCCATTTTGATCCTCACACCAACTATTTTCCACCACAAAATAAAGATAGTTTTGATATTTCTATGAGTGGTAAATTAGAAGGAATAGGAGCAAGACTCCAAAAGAAGATGGATTACATCAGTGTTATTGAAATAATTTCTGGTGGTCCAGCATCTTTAAGTGAAGATATAGAGGTAGGAGATAAGATTCTAAAAGTAGCCCAAGAAAATGACACCATGGCCACCTCAATCGTAGGAATGAGAATAAGCGATGCTGTAGAATTGATCAAAGGTCCTAAAGGAAGTAAAGTGATGCTTACTCTTAAAAAAGTAGATGGATCCATCGAAGAAATCACATTAATTAGGGATATCGTACAGTTAGAAGAAACCTTTGCTAAGTCTGTTATAGGAGAAGACGAAGCTTTTAAATTTGGCTTTATTGATCTTCCTAAATTCTATTTTGATATGGAAGACCCTACCGGTCGCGCCTCTGGAAGTGACATCGCTCAAGAAATCAATAGGTTAAAGACGGAGGGAATGGATGGACTTATCATAGACTTGCGTAATAACGGTGGCGGTTCTTTAAGAGAAGTGGTCGAGATGGCAGGACTTTTTGTAGATAAAGGGCCTGTAGTTCAAATCGCTCTAAAAGATAAAAGAACTCGAACGCTTAGAGATAGTGATAGTGGAGAAATTCTTTGGAAGGGACCATTAGTAATTATGGTAAACGAATTTAGCGCCAGTGCTAGTGAAATTCTTGCTGCGGCATTGCAAGATTATGATCGCGCTGTGATTATAGGAAGTAAGCAAACCTTTGGAAAGGGAACGGTACAGAACTTTGAAGACCTCAATCAATGGGTACGGAATAATGAATACGGAGATCTAGGAGCCGTAAAATTAACCACTCAAAAATTCTATAGAATTAACGGTGGCAGCACGCAGTTAGAAGGTGTAAAAAGCGATGTTGTTACGCCTGGTAGATTCAGTTATATTGAAGTAGGAGAACGTGATGAAGAATTCCCTCTTCCTTATGACGAAATTCCCAAAGCCGAATATGATAAATTCCCTGGTTATGCTAATTTGGCAGAATCTATTAATAGAGCCCAAAAAAGAGTGGATACAAATCCTAGTTTTAGACTCATCGATGAAAACGCAAAATGGTTGAGCAATCAAAGAGACGACAATGAGCTTCCATTAAGTTTGACCGCTTACAAAGAGCGATTAGACCGACTAGAAAAAGAAACTGAAAAATTTGAGACCTTATCTGATTATAAGAACAGCTTAAATTTTGATATTCTGGCTTATGAAAAGACTCTCATCAAAACTGATAGTGCCTTAGGAGATAAAAGAGAAGCATGGATCAAAAATCTAAAAAAAGACATCTACGTGGCAGAAGCTGTGAATGTTCTTAAAGATTTACGCATGAACAACATCCAAAACGACAACAAGACTAAATGGAGCGTTAAAAATTAATGCCTCTTAAAACCACATCACTAAGTGCTCTAGCGCTCCAGAAGTTTAAAAAAAGCTTCTGGGGCGTTTTGAGTTTTAGCGTTATTCTATTTTATGCCTTTATCGCCATATTTGCTTACGTTCTGGCACCAGATGATACGCAATATGCCAACCAAATGCATATTTCCGTGCATTCACAGCCTCCAGGTTTTACTGTAGATATGCTAGAACTTAACTCGAACGAGACTTCAATTAGTTTTTGGGACTGGTGGAATGGGAAAAAATCAACTGTGGAAGAAATTCCTTTTTCTAAATTAAAGGTAGAAAACGGTATCGTTTATTACCGGCCTTTTGACGTAAATGGAAGCCAATTAGCCTTTATACGTACTGATTTTGAAGTTGCAAATGGATTAGAATTATCTCGCTTTCGCGAAAGCTACACCTCTAAAAAAACATTTATCCTAGGCACAGATAAATATGGTCGCGATCTTTTGAGCCGCATGATGATTGGAACTAGAATTAGTATTTCTATAGGTTTTGTAGCTGTTTTGATCTCGTTAATTATAGGCATTCTTTTGGGCGCAGTCGCAGGGTATTACGGTGGTAAAATAGACGCTGCCATCATGTGGATCATTAATGTGACCTGGTCCATTCCCACTTTACTTTTGGTCATCGCAATTAGTATTGCCCTAGGCAAAGGATTTCTTACCGTTTTTATAGCCGTTGGGTTAACCATGTGGGTAGAAGTGGCTCGTGTGGTGCGGGGTCAAATGATTGTTGCTAAAGAATACCAATATGTAACCGCGGCAAAAGCCCTAGGCTTCAACAGTTATAGAATTATTACCCGGCATATTTTACCCAACATCATGGCACCAGTCATTGTAATCAGTGCAGCAAATTTTGCGGCTTCCATTCTTATAGAAAGTGGATTGAGCTTTCTAGGACTAGGAGCACAACCACCTATGCCTAGTTGGGGCAGCATGATTAAGGACCACTACCAGTATATCATTCTAGACAAGGCGTACCTTGCCATCGTTCCAGGAATTGCTATCATGACCTTAGTAATGGCTTTTATGTTATTGGGAAATGCATTGCGAGATGCTCTGGACGTAAAAACCAGTTAGATGAGAAAATACGTTTATCCCATTATAATATTAGCTTGTGCGGCAATTTATTACGTTTATCAAAGTAATGAAGACGGCGCTTACGCAGAAGAAAACTACTCTGAAAATAATTTTCTGAAACGCGATGCGAATGGCGATGGAATAAAATCACTTTCCCGTAAGGATTTTTTACCCACCTCAAATAACCAAATCGTACACCACCACACCTACAGTCTGTCATACAATGAGCAACATGAACAAGCAGAATGGACAGCGCACGTTTTAAGAACAAGAGACATCACCAACAGCGATTACAATAGACCCTATTTTGAAATAGATAACAAAGTGACCACTGGAGCTGCACACTGGCGCAATTATAAAAAAAGCGGCTATGATAAAGGACATCTTGTTCCTGCTGGCGATAGAAAATCTACCAAAGCAGCTTACGACGAGACTTTTTTGACCTCTAATATAAGTCCGCAACTGCATGATTTCAATGCAGGAATATGGAATACGTTAGAACAAAAAATCAGATATTATGCCCAAAGTTATGATGAGGTATATGTCATCACAGGCCCGATTTTAAAAGATAATTTGAAATATATAGGAACAGAACAGGTATCTGTTCCAGAGCACTACTACAAGATTCTTTATCGCTATGATGCTGCCGGTAGTAAAATGCTTGCCTTTTTAATCCCACATAAAAAATCCAACAAATCCATCTATGAGTTTATAACCAGCGTTGATGAGATTGAAAAATTAACAGGAACGGACTTCTTTGCACAACTTCCTGATGGTATGGAGGAGCAACTGGAAGCTGGTAAAAGTTTTAAGGGATGGTGAAGATAGAATATCGAGTACGGATTATGGAGTATGGAGTATGGATTAATGATATTTGATTTAAAATAAAGACGTTACTGTTTTGGCAAAATGAGCATTAAGGGAATATGGAGAGGAAAATCCAGATTCGAAACAATAACTTTTAGCTTGGCATCAGAAGCTTCAGAAGCTTCAGAAGCAGATTATAAAAGTCCTGATGAACTTAAACAACAATATTCTTCCGCTAGCATTCTTGAAAATAGCCGTGTGGTATTTCATAGTTGCGACACTAAGTAGTTTATAGAAACTCATATAGAAGTGCGACACTATTGACCCAGCAACTATTTGAAATTGGATGAAACATGTCTTGAAGATCAGTATGAAATACAACCAGAAATTCTTTTAATCATAGATTTGATAAGAAGAACAAAGAATTCACTGGTAACATTTAACGAAACACTACTCCGCTTAGCTTATTTTATATATAATCTACCCATAAAGTTATAAAAAATACAATCAGAAAATCCAACCTAGTCCAACTGTTTATTAAAGTTCATAGCCGTTTCTATAAGCGCAAGGTGAGAGTATGCCTGAGGGAAATTACCTAATAAACGTTTGGTCTTAAAATCAATGTCCTCACTGAATAAGCCTAAATGATTGGAATAACTAAGTAAGCGATCAAATTCCTTCTGAGCTTGTTCCAGCTTTCCTATTTTAACCAGACTGTTGATATACCAAAAAGTGCAAATGGTAAAGGAGGAACTGGGCAAGCCAAAATCGTCTTCACTTTTATAACGGTACAGCAAACCATCATTTGACAATTCCCTACCTATCGCTTCTACAGTTTGCTTAAACCGTTCTTCTTGTGCATCCACAAAGCCATAACTTTCCATAAGTAATACAGATGCGTCTAGATCTTTTGATCCATAGGATTGGGTATACGCTTGAACGTCTTCATTCCAAGCATGGGTAATGATGTCTGTTCTAATGTCTTGCTCTAGCTTTTGCCAGCGTTCTAGTTTTGAAGTTTTACCAAATAGCTTGGACACTTTTATAGCTCGATCTATCGCTACCCAGCATAAAACCTTTGAAAACGTAAAATGTCGGTCTTCATTCCGGAATTCCCAAATACCTTTATCCGGTTCTTGCCAGTGGTTTTTCACTACCCAAGCGATGCCTTTAGTTATGGTCCATAACTCTTCCCTATTTTCAATATCGCAGTTATACTTAATCAGCTCTTGATAGATCACATCCATCAAAATACCGTAAATATCATTTTGCTTTTGCTCATATGCAGCATTACCAATTCGAACTGGCGCTGAGTCTTTATACCCGCTTAAATGTTCTAAAATATGCTCCGTAAGCTGTTTTTCTTTATTAATACCATACATGATTTGCAGTTTCTCATTTTTATCAGGAATCAAATCGATAATAAACTGTAAATAACGTTTTATCATTCGGTCGTGTCCTAGCTGCGAGACCACTTTTACCACCATAGAAGCATCTCTAATCCAGCAAAATCTATAATCCCAATTTCTAACCTCACCTATAGTTTCCGGTAATGAAGTTGTTACCGCGGCAAGAATCGCACCTGTTTTATCATAACTTAATAACTTTAAGGTTAGTGCGCTACGTAAAATTTCATTGTTGTAATGCTTAAATCTTGGGGTTTTATAACTCCATTGTTCCCAATAAGCTTTAGTGAACTCTAACTCAGAAAGAACCGTATCTAAATAAGGTAAGCTTATCTTTTCATTATAACTCAACAGAAAATAAGCATCTTCTTCTAGTGCAATTTCAGTGTGATCTAGAACTGCTTGATGGCTCAAATTTGTGTATAAAAACAAGCTTTCAAATTTGTCAGCTTCTATCAAGCTTACTATAAAATCAGTTTTATCAAACTGTATGGTTGTACCCGATGCATAGTTGAGCTGTGGTGAAAAATCGACTTTAAACGTTGGCACCCCTTGGGTGCGTTTTACATATCTTAAAATTTCAGGCGGTGTGTGGTAATTTCCTCCTTGCTTTATGTAACGAGGTAAAAAGTCATAAACTTCAAAACTAGCCTCTGGCGAGGTATAACTTGTTTTTAAAATACAGGTCTTTTCTACATAGGTTTGGGAAATCGCATAAGAAGCATCTACGGTAAAGGAAAAATGGCCTCCTTTTTTATCGTCTAATAATTTTGCAAATAAGGAAGCCGAATCAAATTCAGGCAAACAACACCAATCAATAGAGCCCGTTTTTGAAATTAAGGCCGCTGATCTACAGTTTCCAATAATGCCGTAATCAAGATTATTCATGTAATTGTCCTTTTCTTAGTATTAAATCTATATGTTTGGTTAAATAAACACAAATAAACCGATAAAAACAAAGAATAGCTATGAATAAGACTATAATCGTTTCAAATCGACTACCACTTCAAAT
Organism: Nonlabens sp.; assembly: GCF_047636915.1. Classification (GTDB taxonomy): domain Bacteria; phylum Bacteroidota; class Bacteroidia; order Flavobacteriales; family Flavobacteriaceae; genus Nonlabens. The sequence continues at coordinate 7,175 of NZ_JBLIGN010000095.1, forward strand.
AAAACTTGATGGCTCTGAGCTCCAGGTCACTCCAAGTGTAGGCGGACTAGCAACGGGAATGAAGTCTGTTCATCGCAATAGTAATGGTTTATGGATAGGTTGGTCAGGATTAACTGATGAAGAGCTCCATCCAGAACTGAGTAAGAAAGTAGAAAGAGCTGTTTCAAAAGAACAATGTGCCACCGTTAATCTCAACAAAGAAGACATCAAGCATTATTATTATGGCTTTAGTAATCGCATGCTGTGGCCCCTATTTCACTACTTTATCGAATATGCAGAGTTTAGTATGACTTCTTGGGAAACCTATAAACGAGTTAATGAAAAATTTGCTGAAGTCGTAATTGCTCGTGCAAACGATGGTGACAAAATATGGATTCACGATTACCAGCTCTTGCTATTACCTCAGCTTATCAAAGAAAAGAGGCCCCATTTATCAATTGGCTTTTTCTTACACATTCCTTTTCCTTCCTTTGAGATTTTTAGAACCTTTCCTAAACGTAAAGAAATCCTTGAAGGTATGTTAGGTGCCGATTTACTAGGCTTTCACACCTATGATTATGAACGCCACTTCTTAAGCTCGGTGAAACGTATTTTGCATTGTGATGTGAGTTTTAATAAAATCAATTATCAAAATCGAACTATAAAAGTAGATTCATTCCCAATGGGAATTGATTATAGCAAGTTTGAACAAGCAGCTTTAAAACACAACAACCAATCAGAAGAAGAGAAGTCTGAAGTTCAAAAACGCCTTGACGATCACCTGGTGCCCGGAAAAGATGTCAAAATGGTATTGTCCATCGACCGATTAGATTATACCAAAGGAATTCCCAACCGCATAAGAGCTTTTGAGTATTTCTTAACGAAGTATCCACAGTACAAAGAAAAAATAAGACTGATCATGCTAGCGGTTCCATCACGCTCTAAAGTACCGCAATACAAACGCTTAAAAGAAGAAACAGATGAACTTGTAGGACGTGTAAACGGCGCCTTTTCTACGGTAAGCTGGACACCCATCTGGTACTTTTTTAGAACCATGCCTTTTGAAAATTTAATAGACTTATACACCTCATGCGACATCGCATTAATAACGCCCGTACGTGATGGTATGAATCTGGTAGCAAAGGAATATGTAGCCACACGTACTAACAATGACGGCGTATTGGTATTGAGTGAAATGGCAGGCGCTACTAAAGAATTAAATGAAGCCATACATATCAACCCATACGATCTTGAAGATATGGCAAACAGCTTAAAACAAGCAATCGACATGCCGCTTGAAGAACAACAAAGACGCATGAAATCGCTCAAAAAAAGAGTATCGCGATACGATGTAAAAAAATGGGCAAGTGATTTTATGAGCTCCCTCAACGACACCCATAACACCTTGAGCACTATGGAAGCTGATCCTCTGGACAACAGCCTTATTACTTCCTTTACAGAAGCCATTAATTCCAATGAAACTTGTATTCTTTTTTTAGATTATGATGGCACATTAGTTAATTTCTCTGAGCGTCCTGAAGATGCTATACCAGACCCAAAATTATTAGAATTACTTCATGATATTAATGAGAAACTTAATGTAGACCTAGTCATCATAAGTGGACGCGACCAGAAGAGCCTGAACAACTGGTTTAAAAACACCCCTTTTACCTTAATTTCAGATCACGGAGTCTCTATGAGATCCAAAGGCGAGAACTGGAAA
>NZ_JBLIGN010000096.1:0-8631 GCF_047636915.1 Nonlabens sp.
GCACTCATGCCTGATATTATGAAGAGGTTAGGAGTGGTCCAATTCTTTTCATGGTTCGCATTTTTTGCCATGTGGACGCTGGCAAATCCCGCACTAACCAGTCATGTATACAACTCCTCTAAGCCAGATGTCATTGAGTTTGCTCAATTTACTACTAACGAAAAAGGAGAAAAGGAAGCGATAACAGCAGATAGTGGTGCCGTTATATTTTTAAGTAAATCCAGTAAAGCCGAATACAAAACTCTGGACAAAGCTTATAATGAAGCTAGTGATGATGTAGGGTCCAAAATGGGAATCTATGGATTAACCTCTATGATTTTTGCGCTACTCCTCACGTTTTACACTGCTTACAGATCTATCAATAGAAAGTACATTCACATGGCAAGTTTGCTCGCAGGAGCAATCGGTTTTTTATATATGTTTTACAGCCCAAGCGCACCAGATAATTTATACCTATCATTTGGTTTAATAGGTATTGCCTGGGGAAGTATATTATCCATGCCTTATGCAATGCTTTCCAGCTCTGTAGAACCTTCAAAAATGGGATTGATGATGGGTGTTTTCAATATGTTTATTGTCATACCACAAATTATTGCTGCTGTAGGTGGTGTCGTGTTGTTGCACAATCTTATAGGAGAAGAATCTATACATGCGATGACTGTAGCAGGGATATTCTTGATCATTGCGGCATTTTCAAATTTATTAATTACCGATAAAAAGGCGATCACTTATCAGCCTTCTATTACAAACGAATAAATGGTTAAAAAAGCATTCATATTTGATTTAGACGGCGTTATAGTGGATACAGCAAAGTTTCATTTTATCGCTTGGCAGCGGTTAGCGGCATCTCTAGAAATCAAATTTACAGAACACGAAAACGAACAATTGAAAGGAGTTTCTAGAGTTCATTCACTCCAGAAAATTCTAGAATGGGGAAATATAGAAATCAGTCCAGATGTTTTTCAGGCAAAAATGGATCAGAAAAATGAAGAATATCTGGATCTTATAAAATCATTGGATACCAGTGATATCATGCCTGGAGTTCATGATTTCCTTTTAAATTTAAAAGAGCAGGAGCAACCCATTGCTTTGGGAAGTGCCAGTAAAAATGCCCGCCCTATTTTAAAAAAGCTAGGAATATTACACCTGTTTGAGGTTATCGTAGATGGAACTAACGTGACTAAAGCAAAACCAGATCCAGAAGTATTTCTCCATGCTAGCCGGCAATTAAATTTTGCGGTACAAGAGAGTATTGTCTTTGAAGACAGTGTCGCAGGTGTGCAAGCCGCAAATGCGGCAGGAATGATTTCCATAGGATTAGGAGAAAAAAAAATATTACACGAGGCAGATGAGGTTTTTACTCACTTTACAGACATGCCAAAAGATTATATCAACACACTACTAAGCAAGAAGAAATGAATCAGGAATATATTATACCAGATGCGTGGTCTATAATTGAGGAAGGGTGGAAGCCGTCTCAAGTAGAATCTAGCGAAAGCCTTTTTTCCATCGGTAACGGTGCCATGGGCCAAAGAGCAAATTTTGAAGAAAAATATACAGGAGATAGCTTTCAAGGAAGTTATGTTGCAGGTGTTTATTATCCAGATAAAACAAGAGTAGGATGGTGGAAAAATGGCTATCCAGAATACTTTGCAAAAGTATTGAATGCTCCTAACTTTATAGGAATAGATGTTTTTGTTGATGGAATAGAATTGGACCTTGCAACGGTTCAAGAAGTAACCCATTACCGCAGAGAGCTCCATATGAAGGAAGGCTGGTACGAGCGTTCTTTTACAGCACATTTTTCTGATGACAAAGCGATCAAAGTTGTCGCCCGTAGATTCATGAGTCTAGAAATAGATGAACTTGCGGTGATTAATTATCAAGTTACTGCTGTAAAAGGAGGTATGAGTATTTCTTTCCAACCTTATATCGATGCAGGAATTACTAATGAAGATACCAACTGGGATGATGCGTTTTGGGAAATAGAAGAACTGGTTTCTGATGACCATCAAGGGTTCGTGCGCAGCCGTACGAACAAAACCAACTTCTATGTAGCCACTTATATGCAGTCAGAGTTGATTAAAAACGGAGTTCATGTGCAGTATGCAGCGCCTTTTGATCAGACTGATACTGTAATCAGACATCAAGCGGCTGGTTATATCGCTCAAGGCGAAAGCCTAACACTTAGAAAATATGCGGGCTATACTTCCAGCCTAAATCAGGAACAGGCTAACTTATTTTTAGTCGCAAAATCAGTTTTACAAAAAGCAACAGCGTTAGGTTATGAAAGTTTGCTTAAATTGCAATCAGATTCATGGGCCCAAATTTGGGCAATGGCAGATATTAGTATTGACGGTGATCTCAAAGCCCAGCAAGGGATACGCTTTAATATTTTTCAATTGAATCAAACTTATTCAGGTAAGGACTCTCGACTCAACATAGGGCCAAAAGGTTTTACAGGAGAGAAATATGGAGGTTCTACCTATTGGGATACAGAGGCTTATTGTATTCCTTTCTACATGGCTACCAAAGATCAACAGGTAGCACGTAATTTATTGAGATATAGATATGAGCAGCTAGACAAGGCCGTTGAAAATGCTGGGAAACTAGGATTTTCTTCTGGAGCTGCTCTATATCCAATGGTTACTATGAATGGTGAAGAATCTCATAACGAGTGGGAAATAACCTTTGAAGAAATACACCGCAATGGTGCGATGGTTTATGCCATTTACAATTACGTTAAATATACAGGAGATTACAGCTACATTCCAGAAATGGGATTGGAAGTGATGATTGCCATTGCAAAATTTTGGCAGCAACGTGCGACCTATTCTCAACGAGCAAAAAAATATATGATTTTAGGGGTTACTGGACCTAATGAGTATGAAAATAATGTCAACAACAACTGGTACACGAACTACCTTGCCAAATGGTGCATTCATTACACTATAGAAAACATCCATAAAGTAAAAGAGAGTCACCCGGCAGATTACGATAGAATCAGGTCTAAAACCGACCTTACAGATCTGGAGATAGCAGCATGGAAAGAGGTGGCAGATAACATGTACGAGCCCTTTGATGAAGAACTAGGTATTTACCTCCAACAAGATGGATTCTTAGATAAAGAAATCATTCCAGTAAATGACCTTCCAAAACAAAACCGACCGATCAATCAAAAATGGTCTTGGGATCGCATTTTAAGAAGCTGTTACATCAAACAAGCTGATGTTCTTCAATGTTTTTATTTCTTTGAAGATCACTTTACCAAAGAACAACTCGCAAAGCACTTTGACTTTTACGAGCCATTAACCGTTCATGAAAGCTCGCTTTCTCCTTGTGTTCACGGTATTCAAGCGACAAAGTTAGATCGATTGGATCAGGCTTACGAGTTTTATTTGAGAACTTCTCGTCTCGATTTAGACGATTATAATAAAGAAGTGGAAGAAGGATGTCATATTACCAGTATGGCAGGAACCTGGATGAGTATTGTAGAAGGTTTTGGTGGTCTTCAAATTATTGACGACAAACCTAGTTTTACGACCAAACTTCCTCAACAATGGAAAGGATTCAGTTTTAAAATTAATTTTAGAAATCAAATCTTATATGTGCAGGTTTCTAAAACAGGAGCAAAAGTGACTTTAGAAGGAAAGCAGTCTCAGGATATCATTCTCAACGGTGAATACATCACTTTGGAGCCACAATTTGTAAATGTTTAAACTATGAATAAATCGTTTCTTTTTTTTAGTATTCTTGTGTATTTCGCTTTCGCGAAAGCGGTACAAGCACAATCCATAGAGACCATAGAACCTCCATTTTGGTGGACAGACATGGAACATTCTGATGTTGAGGTGTTGTTGTATGGAGAGAATATAGCCAATTACTCTGCTCCAATTGATAGTGATCTGCCAATAGTAAAAGTTCGTAAAACGGAGAATCCCAATTATCTGTTTTTGACTTTAGACACTGCAAATGCCATTTCTGGTGATTATAAGATTCTTTTAAATGTTTACGATACCCATAATGTAGTTGACTTTAGGTTAAAGGAAAGAGAGTTAAATTCAAAAATAAGAAAAGGCTTTGATTCTAGCGATGCTATCTATTTAGTCATGCCAGACCGATTTGCAAATGGCGATTCCTCTAACGACAGCGTTGATGGGATGACCGAAAAAGTAAATCGTGAGTTCAAAGGTGGACGTCATGGAGGCGATATTCAAGGAATTATTGACCATCTGGATTATGTAGATCAATTAGGAGCAACTGCTATCTGGAGTACGCCTTTATTAGAAGATAATGAAGAACTTTATTCTTACCATGGTTATGCTCAAAGTGATTTGTATAAAATCGACCCTCGTTATGGTACCAATGCCGATTATAAAAGACTGGGTGATGAGTTGCACAAACGAGATATGAAACTCATCATGGATTATGTGACCAACCATTGGGGTGCAATGCACTGGATGATGCAAGATTTACCTACAGAAACTTGGATCCATAAATTTGATGATAACATAGGAAAGGATTTTCCTGTCGCTGGCTATGCCAACTCCTCTTACCGTCAAAGCACGCAAATGGATCCCAATGTGAGCAAGCGAGATGCTATTTATGCAGAGAAAGGTTGGTTTGTCAGTTCTATGCCAGACATCAATCAAAGCGATCCATTAGTGTTGAATTACTTGATTCAAAATACGATCTGGTGGATAGAATATGCTGGATTGGATGGTTTGCGAGTAGATACCTATTCTTATAACGAGAAAGAAGGAATTGCAAAATGGACCAAAGCCGTTATGGACGAGTACCCTAACTTCAATATCGTAGGAGAAACATGGTTGCACGATCAAGCGCAAATAGCTTACTGGCAAAAAGATTCCAAAATTGCCGCGATTCAAGATTACAACACGCACTTGCCTAGTGTTATGGATTTTACTTTGCACGATGCGCTAATGACTGCATTTAATGAAAACGAGCAGCACTGGGATAAAGGAATGATAAAAGTATATGAAAATTTTGTCAATGACTTTTTGTATCCAGACATCAATAATATTTTGGTTTTTGCAGGAAATCACGATACCAATCGCATCAATGGTAACGCATTGTACAAAGGTGATCTAGCCAAATATAAACTTGCCATGACGCTTGTTCTAACCACCCGTGGAATCCCACAATTATATTATGGTGACGAGATAGGAATGGGCGGCAACCGAGATACAGATGGTGATGGCGATGTACGTAGAGATTTCCCTGGTGGCTGGAAAGCTGATGAAATTAACGCTTTTGAAAAACCTACAGACGACCAGAAAGGCTATCAAGATTTTACAAAGAAGCTCTTAAATTACCGCAAGAATAAAGAAGTGATTCATACGGGAAAGTTGCTTCAATACGTTCCAGAAAACAATTGTTATGTGTATTTTCGGTATAGGGAAGATAGCGGTGTGATGGTCATCATCAATAACCATCCAGAAGAAGTAACTTTAGATTTAAAAAGATTCAAAGAAGGGATTTACACAGCAAAAGAGGGAACAGAAATTCTGACCGATAAAAAACTAAGCTTAAGAGGTAAATTAAAAGTTTCTGGAAAAACAAGTATGGTGATCGAGTATAGTTTCTAGAAACAGTACTGCACAACTTTTAAGGTTTTTAAAGCCTTAAAAGGACAGATAAAATAAAATTAAACGAGTAACAAAGGTTTCTCTTACTCGCATCTGGCGGGAGCAGCGAGAGGAATGTACAATGTCTTCAGGACATAGAGTTATCCGAGTAAAAAGTAAATCTAAAACTCATGAATAAACTATCGACATTATGCATCGCAATATGCATCATAAGCTGCGGTACTAAAGAGGAAAACACGTCCGATACTAGAGCTAGTATGATCGAGGTAATGACGACGCCCGTTTATGAATCTGCTCTGTCAAATACAGACGTGTTGTACTCCGATTATTTAGGAGATAAAAGGCCGGATAGTGTTTCTACGGGTTTGGGAATCAGAGTGCGTGAATCTATAAATATGGATCGTGTATATACTTTTGAAATGGAGGAACAAGATCCCTTCCTATCGCACATCACCTTGTGGACAGAAGGCATCAGAAACGATATTCCAGTTTTTAAAAATAACAGCCGTACTATAAAAATCCCTTATAACGGAAGTTTTAAGAATGTCAGCATAAAAGGAGAATTTACCAATTGGGCTTCAAAGGAGTTGCAAGTAGAAGACAACCGGATATTTTACAAGGCTACTGTTCAATCAGGAAAATTCCAATACCTATTTATAGAAGGTGGAAAAGAAGAAACACTAACAGGAAATGAACCTAATGTCGTTAGCAATGGAATGGGCGGTTTTAACCGGGTGCTAGATAACAGTCGTGCTGCAGTCCCTGCTCAACTATCTTATGGAGAAATCTTAGATCAAGGTTTTACATTTAAAACATCCGAAGCATTGAAAAACCTAGTCGTTCTTTATGAAAATCAGCTCATAGAAGCGGTGAAAGCAGAAGGACAAAATACCTACACCGTAAACTTACCTGAAAAGGATTTTTCAAAACGCATTTCAAAAACACAGTTGGTACGGGTTTATGCCAGCGATATAAATGGACGTACTAACGACTTGTTGGTTCCAGTTCAAAACAGACAAGTTGTAAAAGACGCGACACAATTAGCGAGAAATGATTTCCATACGCAAGTATTGTATTTTATAATGGTAGATCGCTTTCTTGATGGCGATACAAACAATACAAAGCCAGTGGCAGATCCAGAGATTTTGCCTAAAGCTAATTATATGGGTGGTGATCTGGCTGGTGTATTAGAAAAGATCAAAGAGGGTTATTTTGAAGAGCTAGGAATCAATACGGTATGGTTATCGCCTATTACTCAAAATCCAGAAGGAGCTTATGGATTGTGGCCAGAGCCACGCACCAAATTTAGCGGGTATCATGGATACTGGCCTATTTCAAATACAAAAATTGACTACCGTTTTGGAGACGAGCAACTCCTGAAAGAAATCATTGAAGAAGCGCACAAACGGGATATGAATGTAATTCTAGATTATGTGGCAAATCATGTGCACGAAGAGCATCCCTTGTATAAAAAACATCCTGAATGGGCAACAAATCTGTATCTAGAAGATGGCAGTTTAAATACAGAGCGCTGGGATGACGAGCGATTGACCACATGGTTCGATACTTTTTTACCTACCTTAAATCTAGAAAATCCAGAAGTGGTAGAAAAAATGACCGACTCGGCTCTGTACTGGGTTACTAAATATAAACTAGATGGTTTCCGTCATGATGCTACTAAGCATGTTCCAGAGGCATATTGGAGGACCTTAACTCAAAAAGTACGCAATAATACAGACCGACCTATTTATCAAATAGGAGAAACTTACGGTTCTTATGATCTGATAAGAAGCTATGTAAGTACAGGTATGCTGGACGCTCAATTTGATTTCAATCAGTATGATGCTGCGGTGAGCGCTTTTGCTACTAAAGACGGCAATTATGCAAATCTTACAGAAACGCTTCAAAAAGGGCTAGAATATTACGGGGACCATCATTTAATGGGTACTATTTCTGGAAATCAAGACCGTGCAAGATTTATAAGCTATGCCAGTGGTGACGTGAAGTTTGATGAAGATGCAAAAAAAGCAGGCTGGACTCGGGAGGTAGTAATGAGCGATTCTACCGCTTTTGATCGATTGGGAATGTTGCAAGCTTTTAACATGACAATGCCAGGCGTTCCGGTTATTTATTATGGTGACGAGTACGGTTCCATAGGAGCAAATGATCCTGACAATCGCAGGATGATGAAATTTGACAAACTTTCTAATCGGGAGAAAAATCTGCGTAAACTGGTGCAGGAATTGGTTCATTTAAGACGCAATTCTATGTCTCTGTTGTACGGAACTACTCAAGTAATGGCAGAGAATAATGGCCTGCTTGCTATTAAGCGCAGCTATTTTGGTGAGGAAAGCACGGTTTTCTTCAATGAAAATGCCATTAGTATGAATATTGCTTTAAATGATGCACGCTTTCGCAAAATTGGAACCGCTATAAACGCCATAGAAACTGATAAAAACATCCAGATTAAGGCAGGCAACTTTATGATATTACAAATTAAAAAGGAAGACAAAAACGCAGTAAATTAAGCGTTTTACTCTTAAGTTTGAAGATCATACGTTCTATAGATTATTAATTACAAAACAATCAGATTAATGAAAAAATATATTTTAGGATTACTTGCTTTGACAGTCGTATTTGCATGTAAGGACGATAAAAAAGAAGTTGCAGTAGTTGCGGAAACGACCACCAAAGAATACACAACTATTCAAGATGAAGACCTTGAAAACGCTGTTATTTATGAAGCAAACATTAGACAGTATTCTCCAGAAGGAACCTTTAATGAGTTTACCAAAGATATACCACAACTTAAAGAATTGGGTGTAAAAGTCATTTGGTTAATGCCCATTTTTCCTATATCAGAAAAGAATAGAAAGGCAAAAGAAGATTTGCTAGTAGAAGACCTAAAAGATCCCAAAGAGCGAGAAAAATATTTAGGAAGTTACTACGCCGTAGCAGACTATGAAAAGATAAATCCAGACTTAGGAACCTCTGCTGATCTGATTAAATTAATAGAGACAGC
>NZ_JBLIGN010000097.1:0-8096 GCF_047636915.1 Nonlabens sp.
AAATAACACATCAATAAGGCTGGTACTACTTTGTAAAACTTAGACCAGAAACCTTGTTTTAAGGAAGAAGAATAAAAAACAAGCGCTAGACATATCAGTAACAAACCGAAGACTATGGTGTCATCGGTAATAATTGGTGGTAACACTTTAATTGTGGGGTCTTCAGCTAGAAAAATCATAAAGGATATTTTTAATAGCTGCAAAATACGATTTTATGTAAAGAGGATGAGGGTATTTTAGCCTTCGTAAATTATTGAGTGTTGTTGAAACCTTTAATTGAAAATAGTAGAAAGCCTTACAATTTCTATTCTTTTATAAAACGCACTATAATATCCACAAGGGTAACGCTTAAAGGAACCTTAGGGTTGACGTAGCTTTTTGAAGCTTCAATTTCATCCTCTCCTACGGTTTTGAGCACATGGTTCATGTTTTCAATAAGTTCTAATGAGGCAACAGGAACCGCATCTTTTAATATAGCCGCTTCAGATGGGTCTACTTGTCTGTTTTTAGAACCGTTTATGATAAGAATAGGTATTTGGAGTTTCTTAATTTCTTTTGCAGGATCGTATTGCATCCAGGATTTCATAAAAGGTTGCACTTGTGGACCTATAAGGACATAAAGATCGCGCTCTATATCAACTACAAGCTCTCTTGAGTCTTTTACCCTTTCAAATGTCTTTGCCGCTACCTTGTCTAATCCAGGTTGTTGTTGAGCTATTTGTTGAACAATTAACGCATCTATAGACTGTCCAGCTCCGTTCAAGGAAATAAAACCATAAACGTCTTTGTCTACTGCCAGCATACCTACAAGAGAACCTTGACCATGGCCAGCAATATAGATTCTTGAAAACCGACTGTCATTTTTGAAAAAGTCAACGCTTTCTTTTGCATCGATAATAAAATCGCTAAACAAAGTTTTATCGCTAGGTTTGCGATTTTTTATTTGTGTCACAATGCGTTTGTCGTATCGGTAAGTAGCTACACCTTGGGTGAGTAAAGAATCTGCTAGTTGTAGATAAGCATTACTTTTTGTTCTACGTTCATTACCATTGCGATCTGTCGCACCGCTATCTCCTACAATAATAACTAAGGGAACTTTTTCAAAAGTATATGGAGTAAAAAGGCTTCCTTGTATGTTATTATTTACGTTAACTTCGGTATGTTGTGCATCAGTGGATACGTCACTCTTTTTAGAAAAAGTGTTTTGTGCCATTGCTGCTAGTGGCAAAAAGAATAAAAAGAGTAGTAATTTTTCCATGATTTGAAAGTCATTTATTTAACAACGTTTAAATTTAGGCATTAGGTATGCTATTGGAAAATAAAATGATCCTTTTGAAATCGCGACCAGTTGGTGTAAAATACGTAGGCTTTGGCACATGTGCGTGTTGGTAACTCTAGAGGGTAATTATTACTTAAACAGACCTTCTTTTTTTAAGCTTTAACAACGGAGGTGTTTTTATCTCTTTGCAATTTTGTTTCCGGTAGAGCGCTGCATGTTGCATTTAAAACGGCTCATTTCAGGATCACGCTGCGCTTTATGCTTTGTAGAACGACCTTGAACACGCTGTCTCCACATTCTGAAACTGCTTTCCTTCATCTCACTGCGCATTATTTTAATGACCTCACTTTCTGTGACACCAAATTGTGCCTCAATCGCATCAAATGGTGTACGGTCTTCCCATCCCATTTCCACTATGCGATCTATGGAACGTTCATCCAGATTTTTTAATATATCTTTTGCTTTTGCCATGTTACTGAAGTCGTTTTAGTTAGCAATGATTACATAATTGATTCAATTAGACATTTAGTTTAAGTGACGGTTACCACTTGGCTGATGAAATATGCGTCACCAGAAGACAGGTCTTCACATCTGACATGCCTGCTATCTGTGTTAGCACGGATCAATTTGTACCTTAAAAAATATGCCGTTAAGTAATTTATAGACGTATTTGGGCTCTTTTAATGTTTATGAGCAATATTTACGGAATTCTTTAAGCTCACCGTTTCTATATATTTCTGAAAAGAGCCTTTAAAATAATAATAAGAATTTATTACCTAATGCTTCGTTACGGTACTTAAATAATATCAGTCTGTTTACCGACTATTAAATCACTTTTCTAAAAGTCAAATTAATCCTTAAATCGATTTGTTTTTTAGTCTTTGCAATTTGATGTTTATACGTGTGTTGCGTTTGATCCTTCATTAGAAGCAGACTTCCATTTTCTAGTAAAAATTTAAATCGCCAAGCTGGATTTATGTTGTGTTTTAAGTGAAAGAAACGTTCCTGTCCTAAACTTATAGAAGCGATAACAGGATTCCTACCAAGTTCTTTTTCGTTATCTGCATGCCAGCCGTTAGAATCTTGGCCAGTTCGGTATTGGTTGATCAGACAAATGTTAAATGTAGTTCCAGCTGCTTTTTCGACATCTTTTTTTATTTGTTTTATGGTTTCCGTCCATGGCAATGCTTTGAAATTAATACCACTATAGCCGTAGACTATATTTTCATCTCCATACAATTGCGTCAGTCTTGGCTCGTTATGTGTTTTGCCATACAGTTGAATTTTATTTTGCCGCCAGGGCGTTTCTTCCAATAAACTGGTTTTTAAATGTTCTGCTTTCGCTAAAGCGTAAAAAGATGATTCATAGCTAACTGTAGCATCTTGAATCTCAGGAAATGGGTCTAAAAATAATTTATTAGGCATGCGTGTCAAAATATGGTTATCTCTAGCAATATACTAATGCTGTCGCGTATCTTGCGTTTACTTAAAATTATTTTATGTTTACATCTCGCATAACTGGAATGGGGAAATTTGTTCCAGACAACGTTGTTACTAATGACGATCTTTCAAAAATAATGGACACGAACGACGCTTGGATCCAAGAACGTACGGGTATTAAAGAACGACGACATATTAAAAAAGGCGATGGTAACTCAACAGCAATGATGGGTGTAAAGGCCGCTGAAATTGCCCTAGAACGAGCCAGAATTTCAAAAGACGATATAGAATTAATTGTTTTTGCGACCCTTTCTCCTGATTATTATTTCCCTGGTTGTGGAGTGCAAGTACAAGACATTTTGGGAATTCATACCTGTCCAGCACTTGATGTAAGAAATCAATGTAGCGGATTTATATACGCACTTTCAGTCGCAGACCAGTTTATAAAAACAGGGATGTATAAAAATGTCTTGGTAATCGGTTCAGAAAACCATAGTGGTGGACTAGATTTTACTACTCGTGGGAGAAATGTGTCCGTCATTTTTGGTGATGGAGCGGGAGCAGCTGTAGTTTCTAGATCAGAAAAAGAAGGTCATGGAATCCTGTCTACACATTTGCATAGTGAAGGGAAACACGCACTGGAATTATCGTTAAAAGGGCCGTCTACAAATCACTGGGTGCCACAGCTGATAGAGGAGAACCCGCAGGAGGATATTCCTTATTATCCTAATATGAATGGGCAGTTTGTGTTTAAAAATGCTGTAGTTCGTTTTTCTGAAGTCATTATGGAAGGTCTCATGTCAAATGGTCTAGAAGTAAGTGATATCGATATGCTTGTGCCACACCAGGCTAACCTGCGTATCTCCCAATTTATCCAGAGAAAATTTCAATTAAATGACGATCAGGTGTATAACAACATCCAGAAATACGGTAACACAACTGCAGCATCGATACCTATTGCACTTTGTGAAGCTTGGGAAGAAGGTAAAATTAAAGAAGGAGACACTATTATTCTCGCAGCTTTTGGTAGTGGTTTTACTTGGGGTAGTGCGGTTATAAAATGGTAAGACACGCTGTATGCTGTTAGATTTTAATTAGCGGATAAGTTTGATCTAATTGTATCCATATCGATGTTCAATAAAGATTATAAGATCATAAACGTGACTTTTTCAGCCTTTCTTTTTCCTTTTTCTGCGTTAAAAATTTTAATCGCAACTACAGCTGCGTTTGAATTTTTATTATAATTAAGATAAGAATATATGTATCGAATCCCTAGAAAAGAGATAAGCATTGGCTTGTAGCATCTATCATTTTTAATTGTTTATTTAAGGATGAAGTATGGGTGGTATGTTGTAAAATTTATACTTGTAAAAATTTTGTTTATGGGAGCTTTTAAAGGTACATAAAAACAAAATCCCGAGCCTGCAAGCCCGGGATTTCTAAATCGCATAATAACACTAACCATTAATTATGAACCATACGATTATAATTGCTGATAGATTCAAAGTTTAAAACTCAAAAAAACCAGGAACCTTTGAATAGCTATTTTAATAATAATTCAATTCTTCTAATAAATCAAACTGGGTTTTTATAATCCTTCTATTAAAAGACGATATATTTTGTATATTGTTACAGATTAATAAATAAAAATGTCAAAAAAAACTCTTGTACTTGGCGCCTCTCTTAAAGAAGAACGCTATTCAAATATCGCGATCTATAGATTGCGTAAGTTCAATACGGAAACTGTTGCTATAGGAATGCGAGAGGGACTCGTTGATGATGTTAAAATTCACAAAGAATTGATTCCGTTTAAGGGAATAGATACCGTAACATTATATTTAAATGCGCAACGGCAGCCGCTATATTACGATTACATTATAAGTTTGAAACCAGAACGTGTCATCTTTAACCCAGGAACAGAGAATCCGGAGTTTTATAAACTTCTTAAGGAGAATAAGATCAAATGTGAGGTCGCTTGTACGCTCGTTTTATTAGGAACCAATCAATATTAGTTTTGATTGCTGAAAAAGGAAACAATCAGCAATCCTAAAAAGGTAATCAATCCATTTAGAAGCAATACAAAAAAGCCAAATTCAAAATTAAAGTAGTAGTTGGCAGCGGTGCTGATCCCAAAAGCTATAAATGGGGACAGGATCGCGATAATAGGCGTGGCATTATGGGGTACTTTTATTTTGGTTAAAATCCCAAAAGCAAATAATCCTAATAAGGGGCCATAGGTATATCCAGCAAACACAAACAGCTTATTGATCACACTGTCGTCTTGGATCAAATATTTAAAACTCACAATAACCATAATTAAGAGTATTGAGAAACCTATATGAACTATTTTGCGTATCCAGTTTTGTTTTTTCTCTTTGTAATTTTTTTCTATTTGCAATATATCTACTGAGAACGATGTCGTTAACGAGGTGAGTGCACTGTCTGCACTCGAGTAGGCTGCTGCGACCAGTCCTAGAATAAATACCAGTCCTATTCCAATACCCAGATGGCTGTCTAATGCGATGGCAGCAAATAACTTGTCTTTGGTGGCTGTTAATTGTTCCGCTTTTGCGAAAGCGGTTAACAAAACACCTAGTCCCAAGAAAAGGAGATTCACGAAAGTCAATACAATTGTAAACCAAAACATGTTCTTTTGAGCGTCACCAAGACTGCGACAGGTCAGGTTTTTTTGCATCATATCTTGATCCAGTCCAGTCATGACTATGGCGATAAAGGCTCCTGCAAAAAACTGTTTGAAGAAATACTGACCACTTTTCCAATCGTCAAAAAAGAAGATTTGAGAAAGCTCACTGTCCGATATAAAACCAGTAATTTCTCCTATGCCGTTGAGGTTCAAATTGTCAGAAATGTAGTAAATACCTACTCCTACAGCGATCAACATAAATAAGGTCTGCAATGTATCTGTCCAGACTATGGTTTTAATTCCTGACTTAAACGTGTACAACCAGATGAGGATAACTGTAAAAGTTACGGTTTGCCAGAATGCAACACCCATACTTTCAAATACAAATTCCTGCAACACGCCAGCTACTAAATACAGTCTGAAACTTGCGCCTACAACTCGAGAAAGAATAAAGAAACTAGAACCCGTATATTGTGCGGCACTGCCATATCTATCGTTAAGGTAGCTGTATATGGAGGTGAGATTCATTTTGTAATAGAGTGGCAAAAGCACTGTTCCTATCACCAGATAACCTATTATGTATCCCAAAACTACCTGGAAGTAATTCATAGCGCCTTCTTCTACCGCCCCAGGAACTGAGATAAAAGTCACGCCACTAAGCGACGCACCTATCATCCCGAATGCTACAATAAACCATGGTGAAGATCGATTGCCTCGAAAAAAAGTAGCGCTATCACTCTTGCGACTTACAATAAGGGATATCGCTACAAGAACTGCAAAATAACAAGCTATGGTAATCAGAATTTGGGTAGAAGTCAAGGGTGCGAATTTTTGATGCTAAGGTAAGGAAGCACCAGTGAATTTGAACTTGAACTTCAAAGCGAATTAGATTTAAAAATCAAAACAAGAACTATAAGGAAGAAAATGTAATGTTATTTGAAAGTGTAATAAGGAGTAACAAAGTCTAGTGGTGTTTTTTGAGTTTTTGCGGTTTCAACCTTTGTGATTTCAATTTTGTAAACGCAGATGATTTAAGGCACAGGATCATAACCTTTACCACCCCAAGGATGACAACTAAAAATGCGCTTCAATGCCAGCCAGACACCTTTAAAAGCTCCGTGTTTGATAAGTGCTTCCTTAGAATACTGAGAGCAAGTGGGCGAGTAGCGACAACTCGCAGGCGTAAAAGGAGATATCACTGTTTGATAAAACTTGATCAATAACAAAAACGGATATGCCAGTAGTTTTTTCAATTATGTACCTCTACGTTATTCACAACCTCAAATTTAAGGTCTATAATAGGTAATAGCCTCTTGATTACCCCATAAAATGTAAACTTCTTGTTTATCTAAATGTATAAGCCTACCAATGAACGTTCTATTCATTCCGTAAATAAATATACTATCCTTTTTTAGTTCGTAAGATAAAATTCTTTTATCCGAGTATTCTACGTTAAAGTCTTTACGAAATATCCTGTAATGATTTTTGTTTGTTCTACTATTTGTCAACCATTTGCCTTCAAAAAGTTTTAAGTCAAATTCTTGCCCACTAAAAGCTATTTCTTTTTTTATATCAGATGTATAAGTACGGCATGAAAGTAGCGTCAAAGACAGTAATATTAATAGGGTCTTGTTCATATAGTAACGTTTAAAAAACTCTAGCAGACGGAATTCCGCCCCCGAGAATCTATTTTGTTGCCTCAAGCTATTCTTTTGTTTAGTGGAAAACTACTACAAGCTAGCATCAGTAAATCCTGCTTTTTTCCTTGTGAGTTAATTTTGGCATTCAGATTTTTCCTGATTCCTGATTCCTGATTCCAACAGGCTATTCTACAGCATAACTCGTCCCATCAGCGCCATCTTTTAATTGGATTCCAGCAGCAGTAAGTTCGTCTCTTATTTTATCGCTGGTACTCCAGTCTTTATTAGCTCTTGCGGTGGCTCTTAAATCAATAATGAGTTTCATCGCGCCGTCCAGTCCTTTATTTAAAGAAGCGCTTCCTTCTTCTTTGGTGTCTTGCAATCCCAAAACATCAAAGAAAAAAGCATCCATTGTTTCTTGAAGTTCTTCCAGATCGCTAGCTGTAATAGTCGCGTTACCGTCCTGTAGAGAATGAATGATTTTCACTGCGTCAAAGAGCTCTGCAATAAGAATGGGCGTATTGAAGTCGTCATTCATGGCAGCATAGCATTTTGCTTTCCATCCTGCTATATCTATAGAAGAATTTTTAGAAGCAGCTAGTTTCCTCATTATTTTCATAGCTTCGGTAAGCCTGTTAAACCCTTTTTCGGCAGCTAGAATGGCATCATTGCTAAAATCCAATATCGATCTGTAATGAGCTTGCATCATAAAGAAACGCACTACACTAGGGGCAAAAGCCTTTTGCATAAAATTGTTCTCACCGGTAAAAAGCTCTATGGGTAAAATACTGTTTCCAGTAGATTTGGACATTTTTTGGCCGTTTAGAGTCAACATATTAGCATGCAGCCAGTAATTTACAGGGCTGTGACCATGTGCTGCTTCTCCTTGAGCTATTTCACACTCGTGATGAGGGAATTTAAGATCCATTCCGCCGCCGTGTATGTCAAAGGTCTCGCCTAAATATTTAGAGCTCATTACCGTACATTCTAAGTGCCATCCTGGGAAACCATCACCCCAGGGACTAGGCCATCTCATAATGTGTTGAGGGCTAGCTTTTTTCCAAAGAGCAAAGTCGGCTGGATTTTTTTTATC
>NZ_JBLIGN010000098.1:0-8085 GCF_047636915.1 Nonlabens sp.
TCACCTATGGTTTCTTATGATGAAATTATGGGCAGCAATGAGTTGGAACCCTTTGGAAATGAGATGTGGAAGGAGTTGCCTAATTAGTAATTCATAAACCTACATCAAATGACACTTCCTGATATTGATATTCCTAATACCATTGCGTTTTAGGAATCACAGGTAATCAATGTGATGGCACCTATTCCAGTTGCTTGTAGTCTTTTTTAGTGAAGGAGTTGCCCAAAAGAGATGCCGTCACGTTCTTGTTTGAATGTGATGATTTGGATAAAAAAGCTACTCCCCTAAAAATACAAGGAACCCATTTTAAGAACGGCCCTCATAACCAACCTTTGTTGTGAAGAAAAATTCGCTTATATGATCGAGATAGCAACCACTTAGTTCTTGATCGTGCTCGTACAAATAGAAAAAATCTACCGTAGAAAATGACCCAAATAAAATCAAATAACGACTTAAAATGGTATAGAAAGCCAGCTTTATATGTTTTCATTGAGTTACCACTAACTTCATTTGTTGCTATTCTACTTTCGCGAAAGCAAAACACATAGTATCTTTAATTTTTTTAAAATTTATAGGGGCCATTTAATGACCTTTACCCCTATTTCTATGTACGCTTATTTTATATACCCATTCGTCTTCCTGAAATTCTGTATTACAAATACCATTTTAAAAATCACACTATTTGAACAACAAACATCACATCACTATTTTAGGCGCTGGATTGTGCGGCATGACCCTGGCATATCTACTTAAACAGAGCAACTATCAAGTTACTGTAATTGAGGCGCGGGAACGTTTAGGCGGTAGAATATTCACCAAAAAAAAACAAGATCAAACTCCTATCGACTTAGGTCCTGCGTGGCTGTGGAATCAAAATACGGCTCTTTTAAGCTTGCTTGAAGAATTAGAAATTCCTATTCATCAACAATTGATAACCCGCAATGCTTTTTATGAATCTATAGCTAGCAGGCCACCTCAAGCTTTTAAACTCCCGGAAAACCAAGAACCTAGTTACCGCATAGCCGGAGGAACTATCACTATCGTTAACAAATTAGCGTCTTTTTTACATGAAACAGAATTAAAACTGGATGAGCCTGTTTTAAAACTAGAAGAGGTTAAAGATCAAATTAAAATAAGCACTTTAACTGCTAGCTATACAACAGATTTGGTCATCTCGACCCTACCGCCTAGGTTACTGGTCAATAGTATTGAATTTTCTCCTAACCTGCCGGATTCATTAATAGGCATAGCAAATGAAACGCACACGTGGATGGCCGACTCTATTAAATTTGGGCTGTCCTATAAGGAGCCTTTTTGGAAACATAAAAGCATGTCAGCTTCTTTCTTTAGTAATCTAGGACCTTTTACAGAGATCCATGATCATACCAACTATAAAGAAAATAAATTTGCGCTTGCAGGATTTATGAATACGGCTCTTTGTCAAGAATCTGCAGCGTATCGCAAAGAAAAAATAGTGCAGCAATTAGAGCGGTTCTTTGGGGAAGAAGCGCTGCACTTTACTTCTTATGAAGAGCAGTGTTGGTCGTATGAAAAGTATACCCATGTCCCTTATACTCGATTTCTAGCGGCTCATAAAAATAATAGTCATGCTATTTACAACCAGAAGTATATGAATAATAAACTGATTATTGCTGGATCAGAAACGGCCTCACAATATGCTGGTTATATGGAAGGTGCGGTTAGGCGGGCATCTTCTGTTTTCGATTGTATCACAGCAATAGAGCATATTTAAAAAAACCAATATAAACCTTGGGCAAGGAAAATCTTTTTTATTCTAGATAACTCTAGCCATACTTAAAAAAGAACCACACTAGCCTTCTCTTCTCAGCACCTCCAATGGTGAACTGCGCAGGACTGTTTGAATATTGCTTAAACCAATCGCTAAAACCAAAAGCGTAATTCCAGGTAAAAAGACTAAAAATGGAATCAAAGAAGGCACAAAGGGCTCTTTAAAAACAAATAGCGCTAAACAGAGACTGCTTAACAAAGCCAACAAAATACCGACTAAACTCCCAAGCAAACCTAAAAACACATATTCCAAAGCGGTTATTTTTAAGATCTGTGTATTTTTTGCACCCAGAGTTCGCAATAAAACACATTCCTTAATACGTTGGTATTTACTCGTTCGTACAGAACCTATCAAAACGATAATGCCTGTAAGAATACTAAAGAAGGCCATGAAATTAATGATCCACGAAATTTTACCTAAAATATCTTCCAAAATAGAGTACACCTGTCGCAGATCTATCACAGACACATTAGGGAATTGAGCCACCAATTCTCGTTGCAATTTTGCTGAAGCCTCTTCATTTGCCACCGCTGTGGTAATGACATTAAACTGAGGGGCTTTCTCTAAAACACCCTTTGGAAATACAATACTAAAATTAAGTTGAATTTGTCCCCAGTCTACTTTACGAATACTGCCTACGATGGTTTCCATCAACACCCCTTGCACATTAAAAACAATGGCATCACCTACACCTACTTTAGCATCTGCAGCAAGATTATCAGAAATAGAAATCTCAACAGGGTCTCCGGACTTTAATTCTGGAACCCACTCACCTTCTATAACTTCTTCTGAATCAATCAATACATTGCGATAGGTGGTTCTGAACTCATGATTTAAAATCCAACCACGGATCTGGCTCGTGGAATCCTGCCGAATCTCATTTACCAACTGATCTTTAAGCTTATGCATACGCATAGTTACCAGCGGAATGTTGTCAAGAATGGGCAGGTCGTTACTGGTAAGCTGTTTTTTAAAGGCATCACGTTGATCAGTTTGCACATCTAGAATAATGATGTTGGCCTTTTCTGTCGATTGCTCGATATCAGTTTTCGCCAATAGAATATCTTTTGTGAAATATAAAGTGCTGATCAAAAATGTTCCTAAACCAATGGCAACGACTAACACGACAGTCTGATTATTAGGCCTAAATAAGTTTAAAAGACTTTGGCGTGAGGTAAAACCCCAACGTTTAGGGAAATAGGTTCTTATGAGTTTCATGCACCACAAAGCTGTCCCTGCTAAAATAGCAAACGTAATTAGCGTAGCACCTACAAAACTTAAGGCATAAAGCGCATCCTCGAGCAACCAGAAGGAAAATAAAAACAGAAATACGAGTATGGCTGCAAATATAAAAAAGCGGACCTTTCTAGGCCCCTTAGAAGCGTGTTCATTAACACGTAACACCTCTAAGGGTGATACATACCAAGTTCTAATCAAGGGTAAAAGCGCAAATAACACCGACATAAACAATCCTAGAAAAACACCTATAAGTATGGGCTGTAGGGAGATACTTATCTCCAATGCAAACGGAAGGAAGTCTTGTAAGATGTAAGGGAATAAAACCTGAAGTCCCACCCCTATAAAGGAACCTACCAAACCACCAGCTACACCGATCCCTGCTATCTGAATAAGGAAAATAAGAAAACTTTGCTTTCTGGATGCTCCCATACATTTTAAAACGGCGATAGATCTCAATTTTTCTTTGATATAAATATGAACAGAACTAGCGATACCTATACACCCTAAGAGCAAAGCAAT
The DNA here is from genome assembly GCF_047636915.1 of Nonlabens sp. GTDB lineage: Bacteria > Bacteroidota > Bacteroidia > Flavobacteriales > Flavobacteriaceae > Nonlabens. Next base: position 3,569 of record NZ_JBLIGN010000098.1, read on the forward strand.
AAACGCTGCTAAGTATAAGAATTTACCTACATTATTATATCCTTTTCCTAAACGTGCGCTAGTGCTGGTATGTGTATCTAAATCCGAATTTTCGGCATCCAGGATAGGGCTTATTTTCTTCTCAAACTGGCTTAAATTTAAAGTATCTGAAACTTTGTAAAAGAATTGATATTCCTTTCTGCTGCCAAATTGTAGGAGATCTGTACTTTCTACAAATCGATTCGGAATAATCACTGGTGGAGCAACAGAAGTTGAAATAGCCGTAGTGCCCGGAATTGACTTTAAAGACCCCGTAATAGGAAGCGTAAGTTCGCCTACTTTTATAGAATCTCCTGGTTTGATGTCAAACTGAAGCATTAAAGTCGCATCAACTAATGCTCCACCAGCATCTTGATAAGTGCTTGCTGCTGAAACAGGTTCGGTATCGATAGTACCATAAAAAGGAAAGTCTCCTTTTAAAGCACGCACCTTTACTAGTTTGGTTCCCGCACCTTTGGGAAAAGCAATCATCGACACAAAGTTGACTTCAGAAGCATCTGGATGTAAAGAATCTATGATTGCTTGTGCACGCTCTGTAGGCAATTGCCTGCTGTCAATAATAAAATCTGCTCCCATCAATGCCTTGGACTGGAGCTGTATATTTTCTTTAAGATTGGTGCTAAATAATTGTATAGAAACCACTGCGGCAATACCTAAGATGATAGAAGCCATGAATAAAAGCAGGCGCACTCTACTCGCTTTGGCATCCCGCCATGACATTTTAAAAAGCCATTTAATATTTTGATTCATAGAAAAAATAGATGAATTTACAGTACTTCTGTGCGTTGATTAGTTAAAACTTGACCGCCTTTCAAACGCAATATCTGCTGGGTGCGGTGAGCCAATTCTAAATCATGCGAAATGATCACCAATGTCGTTCCCGCCTCTTTATTCAAATCAAATAACAGTTGGATTACTTTTTCCCCAGTTTCCTCGTCTAAGTTTCCTGTAGGCTCATCTGCAAATAGAATAGAAGGTGCATTAGCAAAAGCTCTAGCTAAGGCTACCCGTTGTTGTTCCCCTCCTGAAAGCTGAGATGGATAATGATTAAAACGGTCTACAAGGCCCACTTTCTCCAATAAAACCATACTTTTTTTGGTGGCGGCTTTATCTCCTTGTAATTCTAAGGGCACACTTACATTTTCAAGAGCAGTAAGAGTAGGTAGTAATTGAAAATTCTGAAAGATAAAACCCACTTCCTTATTCCTTAATTGAGCCCTTTGGTCTTCATTTAAGTGACTTAAATCCTGACCACATAACTCTACACTTCCTGTATCTGGGTTGTCTAATCCAGCACACAAGCCCAAAAGCGTTGTCTTTCCACTTCCAGAAGGTCCAACAATAGAAAATGTTTGTCCTTTTTCAACTTCAAAAGAGATGTTTTGCAAGACTGTTAATTCTTTATGACCACTGGAATAAGCCTTTCCTAACCCCGCAATCTTCAATATCTTTGGCATATACTATTAAATTAAAATGACAACTTATGTCCGAGTATGAAAATAAACAATTGAATCTACACTTCACCGCTTGCACTATGCATAAACTCATAAGGCTTTGTTATATTATTCCTTTGGTTTTAATTTTGAGTTGTGGTGGTGGTGAAAGCAAAAAAACCACACCAGAAGAAACAGCAACCGAAACATCCCAACTCACCGGAGATTCGAAAAATAGTGCTGGAACCATTTTATGCTTCGGTGATAGTATTACAGCTGGCTATGGATTGGAGAATAGCAATGATGCTTTCCCTGCAGTATTGCAACAAAAAATAGATTCTTTGAATTTGAATTATGTGGTTGTGAATTCAGGTTTAAGCGGAGAAACCACAGCGGGTGGCAAAAGCCGAATTGACTGGGTCTTGAATCAAAATATTGATATTTTTATCTTGGAGTTAGGAGCAAACGATGGTTTACGTGGGATTCCTTTGTCTGAAACACTTGATAACCTTCAATCAATTATAAATACCGTAGAAGAAAAAAGTCCCAATACAAAGATTATTCTCGCTGGCATGCAACTGCCACCTAACATGGGACAAGACTACACCACCAAATTTAGAGAGCTCTATGTTCAAATAGCAGAGGCTAATAATCTTTCCCTTATTCCGTTTATTTTAAAAAATGTAGCCGGTATTGCAGCACTCAATCAGAAGGATGGCATCCACCCAACTGTTGAAGGCCATAAAATAGTAGCTCATACGGTTTGGGAAGTACTGGGTCCTATCGCAAATGGAAATTAGCAACGGACTTTAAATCTATAACACCTCTACAAACAGATAATTTGCTTAAATAATACACTTTTATGGAAATTATTTTAAAATTTTACAAGTTTCTACTATATGTAACCCATTGATTTAAATTCTCTAAATGTATCCACATAAAGTTTGGGAAATGAAGACTTTTATTATTCTAATCTGATCAGCATAATAACTTTAGAAATGAAACTTTATTTAAATTACGGGGCTAGTTCTAAGAGGTAATGAATGTATTCGGGAATAATTATCGGATATTTTAATCTATTGAGCACCTTGTAGCAACAACTACTCCTAACAATCTGCTAAAACCTTCAAGGTTTCCTTTTTAGGTTTTATATTTAAAGCTTGAACTAATATACTTTATGAAACCTATTTCCCTGCTTTTCTTGTGCTTTCTTTCCACGCTAGCATTCTCCCAAAAACTAGATCTTGAACTAGTCAAAAATTTAGAACCTAGAAATATAGGCCCAGGTGGTATGTCGGGTCGTGTGACTTCTATAGACGTGGTTCATAAGAATCCAGAAATTATATATGCGGGTACCGCCAGTGGCGGTTTGTGGAACTCTCAAAATGCCGGGATCACCTGGCAGCCTATTTTTGAAAAAGAAGCCACTGCATCTGTAGGTGCAGTAGCGGTACAGCAGTCCAATCCCAGTGTGATCTGGGTAGGAACTGGTGAAGGAAACCCACGTAATTCATTAAACGGTGGCGCAGGGATTTATAAATCTCTCGATGCTGGTAGAAACTGGAAATTGATGGGACTAGAAAAAACACGTAATATCCATCGCGTGATTATAGATCCTACAAATCCAGATGTGGTGTATGCTGCAGCCATAGGTTCTCCATGGGGTGTCCATCCAGAACGCGGTGTTTTTAAAACGACTGATGGTGGTAAATCTTGGAAGAAAATTCTTTATACCAACGATACGTCTGGCGCAGCAGATCTGGTTATGGATCCCCAAAACCCGAATAAGCTCATTGCAGCTATGTGGGAACACAAACGAGACCCTTGGTTTTTTAAATCTGGAGGCGCAGGCTCTGGAATGTACATCACACACGACGGTGGTGAAAACTGGAAAAAAATAACCGATAAAGAAGGTTTGCCAGAAGGTGAATTAGGACGCATAGGAATAGCGATAGCGCCTAGCGATCCCAACATTATTTACGCACTGGTTGAAGCAAAGAAAAACGCCTTGTACAAATCCACTGATGGTGGTTTTAAGTGGAACATGATCAATGATAAAGAAGGTATAGGCAACCGTCCTTTTTATTATTCTGAGATTTATGTAGATTCTCAAAATGAAAACAGAATCTATTCTGTGTTTACGTATATCAATGTTTCAGAAGATGGCGGTAAGAACTTTACAAGACTCATGCCGGCTTATGGAGTAGATAATGGCGTCCATCCAGATCATCATGCTTGGTACATCCACCCTAAGAATGGGAAATTTATGATCGACGGTAATGATGGCGGACTCAACATTACTCGTGATCGCGGGAAAACATGGCGTTTTATAGGGAATTTACCTGTAGCCCAATTCTACCATATCAACGTAGATATGGAAACGCCGTACAACGTTTATGGAGGGATGCAAGATAATGGGAGCTGGCGCGGTCCCGCTTACTCTTGGAGAGCACAAGGAATAAGAAACAGTTACTGGCAAGAAATCAGTTTTGGAGATGGGTTTGATGTGATTGCAGATCCAGATAACAATCGTTTTGGATATTCTATGAGTCAGCAAGGATCTGTACAACGTTATGACTGGCAAACCGGGAATAATTACAGCGTGCGTCCAACACATCCAGATGCAAACATACCCTTGCGTTTCAATTGGAATGCAGCGATCCAAATGGATCCTTTTGATACTGCTACTTTGTATTTTGGAAGTCAGTTCGTACATAAATCGACTGATAAAGGATTGACCTGGAAAGTGATTTCGCCAGATTTGACCACTAACGATCCTAAAAAACAAAAGCAATCAGAATCTGGCGGCCTAACCATGGATGCCACAGGAGCAGAAAATCACACCACCCTACTGGTCATTGAACCTAGTGCGGTAGAAAAAGACGTCCTTTATGCTGCCTCTGACGATGGTTTGGTAAATGTTACTAAAAACGGCGGTAGTAGCTGGGATGACATTTCTAAAGGTTTAAAAGGATTGCCCAAAGGCAGTTGGATTACTCAAATAAAGGCTTCTCAAACGAAGAAAGGTCATGCCCTACTCGTTGC
>NZ_JBLIGN010000099.1:0-8028 GCF_047636915.1 Nonlabens sp.
AGACATTAGTGTTGTCAGGACCATCAATTCCCTTGAGTCCATTGGATGATCCTATTGGATATGTACCTATTGTCCCTTCAGGGTTTGCGTATAAACCCTCAATATGTAAAACAATATTTGATGATCTAGTACTCTTTTTATCTGATGCATCTATTTCCCAATTAGAACCTTCTGTTCTAATCGTAAATATGCCTTTATTATCACTATTAATCGTAGCCCTACCATCCCGAGGTCTAAAGTACTTACCATCAATCAGGCATCCAAAAGTGTTTTCTCCTGTCATGGTAATGGGTGGTAGTAAAGATGCTGGGTCTACTGCGTCTTCTTTATTACAAGCTGATAGTATTACAACTAAAATCAAGCAAAACAATAGGAATGTGCTTTTGAATATATTCTTCATAATGGAACTTTTTTAATGTTTGATACTATTAGTTGTTTATAACAACTTGATTACTTAGTTTCTATGAATGTATGGAGATGTTTGATCTATTTACAAATTTTACTAGTCTAGATTCATGAATGTCGAGTAATTATTTAGAAATTAAATCTTCTAAGTACTGATTATCAAGTAAGTAAGTTTTATTGTTTCTATACGATAAATGCCTACCAATGTCTTAATCCCTAATAAAATTATACAAATTTGACAGTTTTAATGTACGTTCATAAATAATACCACTGGTTACGGTGGATTGATTGATGTTTACCAGAGCATTATCCAGCGTAAGCTCTGGATCTTGCGCATTTGCGATGCATAAGGATAATAGTATCCCTGTACTAATAATAATTCTTTCCATAAGTGTTTAACTTTTTGTGTTGTACTCTTTTAATCAAATGTAGTAGATGATAATGACTGTGTTTCAATATCAAAACGTCCTAAGCTCAACTGAATGGAATCTGTTCTATCTATATTATTTAAAATTACATCAAACTCTCCAGCAAAGATTCTTTTGTTTGTCAAAGTGGTATCTATTTTATTAATTAAAAACTCGCCTGAATTTTCAAAGGAATAGAATACTTCGTAATCATTATCCCTCCATAAAATGCAATAAACATAGTTATGATTTGGACCATCTAAACCTCTTAACCCTGTTGCTTGCATTAATGGATAAGATTCTTCACCATTTATATAAAAGTTTTCTAAATGAATAAATAAACTAGTTCTTTTGTCACTTTTAAAATCAAATACAGAAATTTCAAGATTCTTTTCCTCAGATCTCAATACACTCATTCCTTTATTTCCCGTACTTATGGTACTACCGCCATCCCTAGGCTTAAAAAACTTACCATCGATCAAACAGCCAAAGGTGTTTTCTCCAGTCATCGTAATGGGTGGTAATAGGCTTTCTTGAGATGGTGGGTCGTCACTATCGCAGGAAGTTAAAAACATCGAGAATAGCATCAACCAGATTCCGCATCGTGTGTGGAATGACAAGTGGTAAAGGAGGTTTTTATAATTTGAATGTTTAAGCTTTCGCGAAAGCGCTATTTTTAATGTGATATAAATTTTAATGTCTTATATACAGATAGTTAGTTTTATTTTGCAACTTTTCTACATAAAGTTAAGATAATTGCTACGAGAACAATTAAGGTTTTCCATAATTAAAATTATTAAGTTCCTGGTTGGTTTACTAATTAATAATTCTAAAATTGAAGTAAAGGTTGCGTCAGGCTAACAAAGTTGTTGTTTATGAATTTCTAGTTTCAGTGGATTATTTGTATAAACTCGCTGAGATACTCGAAACCAAAGTAGGAGATTTGCTAGAGGTGAATCCTAGTAATGTGTATCATCAAAATAATAATGACCAAGGAACTTTTGTAGGTCATCAAGAAGTTCAAAACCTCTATGAGGACAATAAAGAAAAAACGCAAACTATTATCCAGTTGTATGAGGCAGGTCTTAAAGATAAAGATGCGTTGATTGAGGAGTTGAGGAGAAAGTAGGAAGAACATTCCATTTAACTCTTTCTAAGCTTAATTTGAGGTCTGAAATGTTTTTAATCTTTTGCAAAAGCGTCAACATCAAAGCGCTAAAGCTCCTCTTCCTCACCCGGCACTGGCTCAATGAGAGGAATAGAAGGTTTTTTTAACGTGCGCTCATTGGCAATACTTTTCTCCAAAGAAAGCAGCATACTAGGCAGTAATAATAAATTTGCAGCCATCGCAAAGAGTAAAGTAGCACTTACAAGAGCTCCTAAAGCGACCGTGCCGCCAAAACTAGAAATCGTAAAGGTTGAAAAACCAAAAAACAAAACTATAGACGTGTAAAACATACTTACACCGGTCTCCTTTAAAGCGGCATAAACAGATTTCTTGATGCGCCAATTGTTTGCCATGAGCTCTTGACGGTATTTGGCAAGGAAGTGAATGGTATCATCTACCGAAATTCCAAAGGCAATAGAAAACACCAAAATAGTAGATGGCTTAATAGGAACTCCTATATAACCCATTAATCCAGCGGTGATGAGTAAGGGTAATAAATTAGGAACTAAGGATACAAAAATCATACGTATGGAACGGAACATCCACGCCATGAATAAAGCGATAAGTACAATGGCTAGAGATAAGGAAAGGATCAAATTATTGACAAGATAATCCGTTCCTTTTTGAAAAACCAGTGCCTTTCCCGTAATCGCAACTTCAAAGCGATCTTCTGGAAAAATCGTTTTGATTTTATCTTTCAAGTTTTCTTCTACACGTTCCATGCGATCGGTCCCCATATCTTTCATAAAGGTCGTTATACGCGCATACTGGCCGGTACTGTCTACAAAGCTTTTCATTAAAGAAATATCCTTGGCACTTTTCTTAACCAACTGAGACATGGTCACCGCATCATACGTAGACGGCAAATCAAAATACTCTGGATCGCCACCATAAAATGCCTGTTTACTAAATTTTACAGCAGACACGATAGACATAGGTCGAGAAAGCTCTGGAGTCTCAATGATATGCTCTTCTAATTTATTTAATTTTTGCAGTGTTTTAAGCCCGGTAACTTTTTCGTTCTTGCTATACACGACAATTTCAAGAGGCATTATTCCATCAAAGCTTTCTTCAAAAAATTTGATATCCTTGTAAAACTGCATTCCCTTAGGCATATCTTCTATAAGACTACCAGAGACTTTAATTTGATACATCCCAATAATACTTATTATGAGAACTAGCACACTGGTGATATAGATAGGAATGCGCTTTTTCTTAACCATGCGCTCATTCCAACTCACAAATTTATTGATCCAAGTTTTACCAAGGTGGTGTAAATGGCGTTCCTTAGGAACAGGTAAATAACTATAGACAATTGGAATAATCATCAAACTGAGTAAAAATATAGCGATAATACAGATACTAGCGACCACACCAAACTCTACTAGAAGCTTGCTCTCGGTAAAGATAAACGTAGCAAAGCCACTGGCTGTTGTAAGATTAGTCATTAAAGTGGCATTCCCTACTTTGGTAATGACACGCTGCAATGACTTGGCTTGATTCCCATGGTTTTTAATCTCCTGCTGGTACTTATTGATTAAGAAAATACAGTTAGGAATCCCAATTACAATAATAAGTGGCGGTATTAAAGCGGTAAGAACAGTGATCTCATAACCTATCCAGCCCAAAATCCCAAAAGCCCACATCACTCCTATAACCACAGTAACGATTGATATAAAAGTTGCCCGCCAAGACCTGAAAAAGAAAAAGAAGATTCCAGAGGTGACTAATAGTGCCGCAATCAAAAACATGCCTATCTCATCAACAATATTTTGAGCATTGAGGGTTCTGATATAGGGCATTCCAGAAACTCTGATATCCAATTCGTGTTTATCAGAATATCCATGAACAAGCGGCTGGAGCACATGAATGACAAAATCCTTGCGCTTCTTAGTATTTACAATCTCTTTCCTCAAATAGATTGCTGTGCGTATCACACTATCGTTTTCTGAATAGATGAGGTTTTTATAAAATGGCAAATCATTAAAGAGCTTCTTTTTAAAGTCTTGTAACTCTTTGTTATTTTTAAGTCGTTCTTTAAGAACTGGCGCGACTATAAACCTGGTATTGTCTTCTGTTTTTGAAAGGTTAGGTAAATTAGAGGTGGACAGGACTAACTCTACCTCGTTAAAAGTCGCTAATGAATCTGCTAGTTCATTCCAGGCATTAAAGCTTTTATAATTATTCAGGTATTTATTTTCTACTCCTAGAATAATAAGATTTCCTTCTTCACCAAATTTATCTAAAAACTTATTGTATTCCTCATTTATAGGATGGTCATCTGGAAGAAGGTTTGCCTCTGAATGAGTAAACTGCATGTATTTCCACTGTGTAGCAAGTGCAATAGTCAGTATAACGATAAGCCCAAGAATGATCTCTCTATTGCGCAGTATAAGTCTAGCAATGCTGTTCCAAAATCTAAAACTGAATAACTTTTGCATGGGTCTTTTAAGGCGTGCAAAGGTACTTTTAAAACGTGTAATTATTTAACAAATAGTAATTTAATATGAAGCTTGCAGCAGATTTCAAATCAATTTAAAAATTATTGGTTTTAATAATTATTTCTATCTACTTATAGCTCTAATTACAATTTAATGTTGAAAATCGATGTATGATTATAGCTCTAAGTAAAATGTAAACTTTAAGGCGAGATTATCTGCAAAATTAGGAAGGTGGTATGCGCCATAACGGTAACTGGCACTGAGTCCGAAACCAAATAATAATTTATTCAATTCAAAACCACTTTCAAAATATCCCTTTTCCAGCGTATTAACCGTCACATTTTGATGACGTTGTGCGTTATCCAGATCGCCCCAAGCTACTTTAGAAATCAGCACCATTTCTGGCTTGAGAAAAGAAAAAATATGGAAGGGAACTAAATGGTGTTTGATCTGACCTATCGTGATCTTATCAGAGAAGAATTCGTTAAAATACATGGTTTCAAAACTTCCTGTTCCAGCAACAGAGAATCTTTGCAAAATCTCATCCTTGTTAGGCGCATTAGGATACGCATGGAACAGATGCGTTAATGGCACTTCTCCTACACTATAATGACCTTCTAACAGAAACTCTGTTCTTGATTTATCAGGTCTTTTGATGCTGTACTGTGCCTTTCCAGATATTTTAAAGTAATTGAAATTACTTTCTGTAAATCCTTTAATGCCTTGAGTTATTTGCCCGCTTAAAATGGGATAACCACGTGATATTTCTTGATATCCTCTAGGTGTACGCATGAACTTACTCACCGGACTCCATCGAGCTCCTAGAGAAACTTCGGCAAGTACATATTGCGTAAAAACTTGATCATCTGGAATAAACTGATAATTTGTTGTTTGATTGATTCGCTTTCGCGAAAGCGACACCTCACTAATCAACGATGGAAATAAGCGCTGTTGCAGCGATATTCCGTATTGTTTAAAAAGATAAAAAGTAGGAATATTGATAAGACGCGGTTCAAAAAGCGAATACACCCTTGCGTCAGTCAAAAAACTCTCTGCAGCAAACTCCGTAATATCATCTTGTTTATAAATATTGAGCCAGGTATCTTTTTCTTTATTAATACGGTAACCTACACCTATTTTATGCTTATAAACAGCATCTTTTGTTCCATAAGCGAGGTACCCGTTAATTCTGAAGTTTTTACTTAACTTCTCGTTGGTCTGCCCACCCATTCCTATTCTAAAAGCTTCGTATTCATTAAATTTTACTAGATATTTCAAATCTATGTCCACAAAACTAACTGGAAAATAACCTGCTTTAAATTTATCGATCGTTTCTAGTTTACGAGTGATTTTTGACGCATCTACTATGCTGTCGAGATCCATAAATTGTGCCAGTTCTGCAGTAGAAAAAGCATCTTCTCCACGGTGTTTTTTCCAATATTGCTCTTGTTGATTTATAGCGCTATCTTGAACTTCGACTTTAAGACCACGTGTTCCGTACTCGATATCTCGATTGGTCTTAAAATTTGAATTAACAGCTTCAATAATTAGATACAGGTCCTCTGATGCTGTCTCATCTTCTTTAGTGCTACTCTTGATTCCTACGTCTAATCTTGCCCCAAACAGTTCCAATGCTTTTCTAGTCTTCTCCTTACGTACATAAAGTTTCCTAGAACTGTTGAACCAAAGAGAATAAGTGCTGTCGTAAATAAATTCGTGGAAGGCATTGATATTGAGATCTGCTGTCTTTTCAAAAACAGCTTTTGCTACTCCATAAGTTTGCTTATCGATATAGAGGTGCCCTGAGAATAATTGAGGTGCTTTCACTTCCTGAGGTGTGAAAGATATCTTAGTAACTGGTCTTCCCATAATAAGGGAATCATTTTCTATTTTAAAATTATATAAGGAAATGGACTTCTCACTTAATGGACTGAGATATTCCTGATCAAAAATAATATAGGCATCATTATAGATGTTTTCTGACTGGAAATCAATGTTATAAATAGGATACACTGGCTCATCAAAACCAGGCATATTTGCTCCTGTTATGATCTCTTTGTATCCTTCTGTTTCGTCATAAATATGTTGTGACGTTTTTTCTGCAAAGAAGACACCTGTTTTCTTTAGTGTTTTTCTCAACTCTGTTTTTTTATATCCTGGCCCTGTTAGAGCCTCTGGATCACCAGAAATTTTTAAATTCTCATAGGCATCGTACTTAAAAGAATTGAGTTGGTGAGTAGGGTCGTTGTTTTTTGTAGATAGAAGCACTTTTTCTATTAGGAACTGAGCTTCTCGCGTACTTTTTTGCTGAGCAGCAGCAAACGCAGAGGAGAAAGCAAGCAAAATGCAGAAAAACAACTTCATAAAGTAAAATTAGCTTAGAAATATTAAGAAGAGAACAGGTATCGACATTAGATTCGTGTTCTTAATAAAACATAATGAACATAAAAAACGCCAGCTGTAAAGCTGGCGTTTACTATAGCATAGACACTAGATTGTTATACTTTCATTATTTCTATTTCCTTAACTACAAGATGCTCCTCGATTTTAATAACATACTTGTTTGTTAAGTTTTGTACGTCGTCTTCCGCATTTTTAAGTAAGTCTTCAGAAATCTCTAATTTTTTAAGGTCATTCATCGCCACTTTACGGTCGTTACGCACTCCTATTTTTGCCTCTTCACCTTCTGCTTTAGCTTGTTTAGCTAAATCTTTTCGTCTTTCTTCTGTGAGCGCAGGAACATTAATAATAACGCTCTCCCCATTATTCATAGGATTCAAACCTAGGTTTGCATACATAATCCCTTTTTCAATAGGAGTAATCATTCCTTTTTCCCAAGGCTGTATGGTTAGGGTACGCGCGTCTGGTGTGGTGACGTTAGCTACTTGAGATAGCGGCGTCTGGCTGCCGTAATAGTCTACCATGACCGTACTTAACATAGCCGGCGAAGCCTTACCAGCCCTTATGCTTAACAATTGTTTTTTCAAATGAGCGATAGCACTATCCATGCTTTCTTTAGTACTGTCGAGTATAAATTTAATTTCTTCTGTCATCACTGCTGTTTTATAAGATGATTAGCAAATATATTGCTGTTATTATAATTGTACTTTGGTTCCTATTTTTTCGCCTTTTATTAATCTAAGCAGGTTTCCATTTGTATTCATATCAAATACAATGATAGGCAATTCATTTTCCTGACTTAAGGTAAATGCTGTTGTATCCATTACTTTAAGGCCTTTGCGCAACACCTCATCAAAGGTTATAAAATCAAATTTAGTCGCTGTCGCATCCTTCTCAGGATCTGCGGTATAAATACCATCCACTCTAGTTCCTTTCAGAATTACATCTGACTCAATTTCTATCGCTCTAAGCACGGCGGCACTATCTGTTGTAAAATACGGATTACCCGTTCCACCACCAAAAATAACAACACGTCCTTTTTCTAAATGTCTCATTGCTTTACGACGTATAAAAGGCTCTGCAACTTCATTGATTTTAATGGCACTTTGCAATCTAGTAGGCACTCCAGCGTCTTCTAGAGCACTTTGTAATGCCAGACCATTAATGACCGTAGCCAACATTCCCATGTGATCACCTTGGACCCGAT